>JBLMWR010000978.1:0-3415 GCA_050257335.1 Deltaproteobacteria bacterium
CCCAACCCGTCAATCCTCTTCGAGGTAACACCACCAATTGGAAAGCCGGATGCGGGAAATCCGCCCGTCCGGTTTGGAGGGAGGGGGGAACCGACTCCGTCGGTCCCCCCTACCCTATCAAGTCTTTTGCATTGCGGGCCGCCGCCGATTACGCTGGAGTGTGGGCCACTTCCCCGTCGACCGCGGAACGGGCACGCACCTCATCAAGGCGGCACATGTCCGGGCGTCAGATTCTGGTTTTCATCGGCCTGGCGATCGCCATCGGAACCGCGTGGCTGATCATGTGGCGCTCCCCGTACGGGTGGCTGTTCTATGTGCTCGGGGCCGGGGTGTGCGGCCTGGCCGCCGGCATCGTCTGGGAGCACCGCCGGACCGGCCGCTTGGCAGCCGAAAACGAAGAATTGAAGCGGCAGGCCGAACGGCAGGCGGCAGAGCTGGCGCGAGCCAAAAAGCTGAGCGGCGAACTGCAACTCGGGGCGGCCCAGGCCCTGCGCGATTCCGAAGCCCTCTACCATTCGCTTGTCGACCACCTCCCCCTGTCGGTGCTCCGCAAGGATCGCGACGGAAAATACACCTTCGTCAACCGCCGGTACCTCGAATTCTCGAAGAAAGAGTCCGCCGACATTCTCGGGACCACCGATTTCGATCTCTTCCCCCAGGAACTGGCGACGAAGTATCGCGCCGGCGACGAGCAGGTTCTGAAGACCGGCGAGCTGTTCGAAGACGTCGAAGCGTACCGCAAGTCCGACGGCGAGGTGCGCTATATTCAGGTGCTGAAGACCCCGGTCCGCGACGCCGACCAGCGGATCATCGGCACGCAGGTGATGTTCTGGGACGTCACCGACCGCCATCGTGCGGAAGAAGCCCAGGAACGGTTTGCACGGGAGCTGGAAGACCGGAACGCCGCGCTGCAGGAGTCGGAGGACAACCTGCAGCGTCAAACCGACATTCTGATGTCGATTCTGAACAGCATCGCCGACGGCGTGGTCGTTGCCGATGAAAACGGACGGTTCGTGCTGTGGAACCCTGCCGCCGACCGGATCATCGGCCTGGGCCCGATGGACAAGCCCACCGCGGCCTGGCCGCAGGTCTACGGCCTGTACCAGACTGACGGGGTGACCCCCTTCCCCGCCGAGCAGGTCCCGCTGGCCCGGGCCATTCGCGGCGAGACGGTCTCTGGCGTCGAGTTATTCGTCCGCAACAAAGCGCGCAGCGACGGAGTGACGCTGAGCGTCAACGGCAGCCCGCTGACCGACCCCGAGGGACGGATCAAAGGGGGAGTGGTCGTGTTTCGGGACGTCACCGAGTCGAACGCCGCCCGGGAAGCGCTGCGGCTGAGCGAAGAACGGGCACGGCAAATCGTCGAAACGGCTTACGATCCCTTCGTGTCGATTGATTCCGAGGGGCGCGTGCGGGAGTGGAACACGCAGGCGCAGACGACCTTCGGCTGGAAAAAGGAAGAAGTCCTCGGCAAGATCCTCGTCGACCTGATCATTCCCACGCAGTATCGTGCCGCGCATACCGCGGGAATCCGCCGGTACCTCGAAACCGGCGTGGGGCCGGTGCTGAACGCGCGGCTCGAGATTACCGCCCTGCACCGCGACGGGCACGAATTTCCCGTGGAGCTGACGGTGTGGGCGGTGCACGCGCCGAACGGATGTTGTTTCAACGCGTTCGTGCACGACATCACGCGACGAAAAGCGGCCGAGGCCGAAATTCGGTCGAAAAATCAGGACCTCGAGACGCTCCTTTACGTGACCTCGCACGACTTGCGCGAGCCGTTGCGGGCCATCGAGAATTTCTCGCGGCTCGTGTGCGAGCGCTACGCCGACAAGCTCGATGCCAAAGGGCAGGATTTTCTCTCGCGCGTCGTGCAGGGGGCCCGGCGGCTTGACCTGCTGATCGAGGACGTGCTGACCCTGTCACGCGTCCAGCGGACCGTGCAGCCGACCGAGGATATCGATTCCGGCGAAATCGTCGCGGACGTGCTGCGGCACCTGGAGGCGCGGATTCGAGAGACCGGGGCAGTGGTGAACGTGGCGGACGGACTGCCGGCCATCCGCGCCGACCGCCGCTGGGCCACCCAGGCGGTACAGAACCTGGTGTCGAACGCTTTGAAATACACGGTCGAAGGGGAGGCGCCGCAGGTGGAAATCGGGGGGTTTCGGGGGCCGGAAGGGGTGGGGCTGGTCGTGCGGGACCGCGGCCTGGGAGTTCCCCCGGATTACGCCGAACGCATTTTTCAGCTTTTCCAGCGGGCCGTAAGCCGTAAGATAGAAGGAACGGGGGCCGGACTGGCGATCGTCAAGCGCGTCGCCGAACGGCACGGGGGGCAGGCCTGGGTCCGCCCCCGCGAGGGAGGCGGATCGGAGTTCATCATCACCTTCGGACCGGGCGCCGCGGCATGACGCAAAAACCGGGCACAGCACCGCTCGACATTCTCGTCGTCGACGACAACGAGGATGACGTGCTTTTGTTGCAGGAATCGCTGCGCGATCAGCCGGCGGTGAACCTGCTGCACGCAGCGCGCGACGGCGAAGAGGCGATGGCGTTTCTTCGCCGCGAAGGCCCCTACGCCGGCGCCGTGCGACCCGGCCTGGTGCTGCTCGACATCAACATGCCGAAAATGAACGGCTTCGAGGTCCTCTACGAAATGAAGACCGATCCTGCGCTGCGGGGGATTCCCGTGGTGATCCTCACCACCAGCAGCCGCGAAGCCGACGTTTTGACCGCCTACACCGGCGGGGCCTGCTCATTCGTGACGAAACCGGTCAACTTCGACCGTCTCAAGCTGATGGCCGTGCATTTTGTTCGCTACTGGACCACTGTCGCCCGAGTCCCGGCGGTGGAGGGGTAAACGTCCTGGCGACGGGAAGGGAGTGGGAGGAGAACGTAGGGGTGACCCGGCCGCCCTGACGGGACAGCCGTGCGGTGAACGTATTCTTGATTGACGTCGGTTGGAAACGATGCCTCCGGAGAGATGTCATGGCCGAAAACTTTCAGCCGCAGCCCGTCGAAATCCTGCTGGTCGACGATAACGACGACGACGTCGTCCTGCTCGAGGAATCGTTCCGGGATTCGAAGTTCCTGAACCTCTTGCAGGTCGTGCACGACGGCGAAGAAGCGCTGGCGTACCTGCGACGCGAAGGAAACTACCGCTCCGCCAGGACTCCGGGCCTGGTGTTGCTCGATATCAACATGCCGAAGAGGAACGGCTTCGAGGTCCTGCAGGAGATGAAGTCCGATCCGCTCCTGCGGACGATTCCGGTGGTGATGCTGACGACGAGCACCCGCGACGAAGACATCGCCCGCTCGTACGACGGAGGGGCCTGCTCGTTCGTCTCCAAACCGGTGAGCTTCGAGAAACTCAAGGAAGTCATCAAGCAGTTCACGCTCTACTGGACGCTGGTCTCGG
>JBLMWR010000979.1:0-4963 GCA_050257335.1 Deltaproteobacteria bacterium
CCCTCCCGCGCGGCGGATGCGGTTGATCGCCCGCAGGTGGTGTTCGTGCCCCCCCTCGCAGATGCGCCCCTGTTCCATCGAAACTCCCAGGCTGGTGCCGAAGAAGGCCTGCTCGATGTCGTGCGCCGCCAGGGCATTTCCGGCGAAGAGCAGGTTGACGTATCCGTTGCGGACGAGCTGGCTGAAGAGTTCGCTGCAGCCGGTGTGAAAGACCGCCGGCCCGGCGACGACCAGGATCTTGCCCGAACCGGCTTTCGCCCGCCGCATGGCCGCGGCCACGTCCCGCACGGCGATCGCCTTGGGCTTCTCGCTCGAGACGGTGCTTCCCATGAAGCCGAAGGCGTCGAGCTTGCGGACCTCGCGCTCCTGGGGGTGGACGCGCACCCCGTGCCGGCCGATTACGATCAGTTCCCCCGGCTTCACGTCGGCCATCAGCACGCACTCGGCCGACTTGCGGTCGGGGGCGACTTTGATCCCGGCGTCCATCTTCTGGCGGTTGACGGGGAGCCATTGTCCGCCGATCCGAATTTCGGTGTCTTCATTGGTCGTCGAATAGAAGCTTTCCGGAAACGCTCCCTCCATGTCCGCCGCCTGCAGCTCGCAGTCGCGTGCGTGCACTGGCACGGCACCATGCCGAATGATGCTCGCCAGGATCTTTTCCAGCAGCCCTGCCGAATCGGCCTCGACTCTCAGCCGCGCGAAGCTGGGGTCCTTCCGGCTCTGGCCGACCTTGATGTCAAGAATCTCGTGCCGGCCCCCGAGGGCGGCGATCTCGTCGAGCACCTTGGGGAGAATCAGACTGTCGATGATGTGGCCGGCGATCTCGACGTCTTCGACGAAGGGATGACGACCGTGTCCGGCGTTTCCAACGCTCATTCGTGCCTCCGAGATTCTTGAAGGGCCCGCGACTCATCCGGCGGTATCTTACCGAATCGCCGGATTCCCGCCACGGGTAACCGCTGCTGCGCAGTTCGGCGATGGCGAAGTTGTGCTTCCCGCGGCGAGCCGATAACCTTGAACCGGGACCGAAATTGAAACCACGGGAGCCACACATTCGTGAAATGGCATTCGACGACGATTCTCTGCGTCCGCCGCAGAGATAAGGTGGCGATCGGGGGGGACGGGCAGGTGACGCTCGGCACCACGATCATGAAACACGACACCCGCAAGATTCGCCGGGTGCTCGACAACAAGGTGCTGGTGGGCTTCGCCGGTTCGACCGCTGACGCCTTTGCTCTGGTCGAGCGGTTCGAGGCCAAGGCCAAGAACTTTCCAGGGAACATTCCCCGGGCGGCGACCGAGCTGGCCCGCGACTGGCGCACCGACCGGGTGCTCCGTCGACTCGAAGCCCTGATGATCGTGGCCAGTGACGAACATACGCTGCTCATTACCGGACAGGGGGACGTAATCCAGCCGACCGACGGCGTCGTGGGGATCGGTTCAGGGGGCGCGTACGCCACGGCGGCGGCCCGTGCTCTCGTTCGCGAGACCGACTTGCCGGCTGCAGATATCGTCCGCAAGTCGCTGGAAATCGCCGCCGAGATCGACATCTACACCAATCGGGAGATTACCGTGGAGGAACTGCCGTGCCGGAAATGACGCCGCGCGAGATCGTGGCCCTCCTCGATCAGCACATCATCGGGCAGGAGGACGCGAAACGGGCGGTCGCCGTCGCCATCCGCAACCGCTGGCGCTGGCAGCAGCTTCCGGCCGAGATCCGCAAGGAAGTGACGCCCAAGAACATCATCATGATCGGCCCCACCGGCTTGGGGAAGACGGAAAGCACCCGCCGTCCGGCGAAGCTCATCAGCGCGCCCTTTATCAAGGTCGAGGCCACCAAGTACACCGAGGTCGGCTACCACGGGCGCGACGTGGAAAGCATGGCCCGCGACCTGGTTGAAGCGGCCGTGACGCTCGTCAAGGCCCGCAAGCGCCGCGACGTCGAAGAGGTCGCGCGGCAAAAGGTTGAAGACCGCCTGGTCGAGCTGCTCGTCCCGCCCGGTCCCGAGTGGACCGGAGAGAACGAAGCCGAGGCCCGCAAGGCCGAAAAACGCCACGACCGCACCCGCCAGAAGTTCCGCGAGATGCTGCGGGCCGGCGAGCTGGAAGACCGCCAGGTCGAGCTGAGCATCGAACAGCGCGGCATTCCCGTGCAGATTTTCTCGAACATGGGGCTGGAACAGATGGACGTGGATTTCCAGAACATGTTCGAGCGGCTCATGCCGAAGCAGAGCCGCGAGCGGCAGATGAAGGTGCGCGAGGCACGGCAGGTGTTGCTCGAACAGGAGGTCGAGAATCTGATGGACCGCGACGCCATCGCCGAGGAGGCGGTGCATCTCGCGGAGGACAGCGGGATCATTTTTATCGACGAAATCGACAAGATCTGCGGACCGGAGGGGGGATCGCACGGGGTCGACGTCAGCCGCCAGGGGGTCCAGCGGGACCTGCTGCCCGTCGTCGAAGGGACGACCGTTCAGACGCGGCACGGGCCGGTGCGCACCGACCACGTGCTGTTCATCGCGGCCGGGGCGTTTCACCGGTCGCGACCGGCGGACCTCATGCCCGAGCTGCAGGGGCGGTTTCCTTTGCGCGTGGAGCTGAAAGACCTGACCCGCGACGATTTCGTCCGCATTCTGCGCGAACCCGCAAGTTCCATCACCAAGCAGTATGCGGCCCTGCTCGCCGCCGATGGCGTCGAGATCGAATTCACTCCCGCGGGGCTGGAGGCCATGGCCGACATTGCCTACCAGGTCAACCAGTCGACGCAGAATATCGGGGCCCGCAGACTGCATACGATCATGGAGCGGCTGCTGGATGAAATGAGCTACGAGGCGCCGTATCCGAAAAAGAAAAAGGTCACTCTCGACGACGCCTTCGTGCGGACGAAACTCGAAGCGGTGACGAAAGATGAAGATCTGAGCCGCTTCATCCTGTGACGGCCGATTTGCTTTCTTCCCTCCGTGACGTAGCCTTGAACGTCGGGCCGGCAGCACATCCTGGACCGGAGGAGCACGCATGTCGTCTCATGCCAGGGCAGAGAGCGACCGGGAAGAGGGACCGGCCATCGAGGAACGTCGCAATCATCAGCGGCATCCGGGAAACGCCAAGGTCAGGCTCATCCGCGAGAATGACACCCGCCGGCTCGCCGTGCCAGTGGAGCTGGTCGATATTTCGGTCACCGGGCTGGGGGTGCTGGCCCCCGAGTCATTCGCCGCGGACCAACGCGTTAAAGTCCTGCTGCGAAATGACATCCGCCGGTTCTGCAAGGAAGTGCATGGAGTCGTCCGCTGGTCTCAACCGGCCGACGACGGAAAGTTCCGCTTGGGAATCGTGTTGAATTCACGATTTACATCGGTCGATCTGCAGCTCTTGAAGCAGGTCGGACTGACCGGCGAATCGGGGAATAAGGTCTGGATCTGATTTGACTCCGCCAGACCGTGAGCTAGATTTCGGTGAGAAGGTTTCTCCCGGCGCGGCTCCTGCCCTATCTGGTTCCCATGATTTCCATCATTCAGCCCACGCCGCCGGACGGCGAACTGGTGAAGGTCGAGGACCACCTCTATCGCGTGCGGCACCTGGGCCGGACTGACACCCTCATCCTGCGCGATTGCGACGTGATGCGTGTCGGGCTGCGTGTCAGTTTGCAGTCGGTGTTTGCGTCGGCCCTCGGGATCATCTCGCCCGTTCCGCTGCACATCGGGGAACAGATCAAAATCCGGCTGAGCAACGAAATCCAGAGGTTCTTCACCGAATTGCGGGGCGCGGTGCGCCGGCTGGAACCCGCCGAGGATGGAAGGTATCTGGTCGGCATCGAGCTGTTCTCGCGGCTCATGCCGCTGGACGTCATGATGCTTCGCCGGATCGGCTTCGACGACGTCACTTATTCGGGAAAGATCTGGGTCTGAAGCCGCGCCGCTGCGCGACGTGCCGAACGCCTCAGGGAGAGGCCCCCTGGCCGTCAGCAGGGCGAGGCGTTCCGTCTCTTCCCGGTTTGGCGTCAACGGCAGGCTGGCTCTTTGCCGACTCGTCCCCGCCGCCATTTGCAGCCTGGCCAGTCGAGGCCTCCTCCTCGGGAGCAGAATCCCCACTGGGCGGCCGGATCGACTCGATCATTTTCAAAAACGCATCGTCATCATATTCCGCCTTCGGAATCATGTAGATGAGAGCGATGTGCGCGTTCCGGGTCCTGAATGCGCCGCTCACTTTCTTCACAGGCGTTCCATTCTGCGGCAGAGTGCCGTCCAGGAAATGGAAGGTTGCCGGTTGTCCAAGGACCGTGAGCTCGCGCGTCGTTCCCGGTGATGCCGCGTCGGGTGCGATCGACGTGGTGTCGCTTTGGCTCCCTATTTGCAGCATTTCGAGCATCATGGGCGCGGCCTGGCTTGGATCGGCGCCCGCGGGAACCTGAGACAAATCGATCCGCGCCAATTTCAGCAACGCGCCGTCGGCGCCCTTACGGCCGAAGACAACGCGGTTCATGATTTGGCTTTGTTCGCTGTTGATCGGCTCGAAGCCGGCGGGGATGTCGATCGCGACGATTCTGCGGGCGAGATCCCGAATGTTCGCCGGATCCTGCTCGGGGGGCACGCGGTCCTCCGGGGGCGCGCTGGAGTCTGTCGTCGTCCAGGCGACATACCCGGCCACGCCGCCGCAGACCAGCAATCCGAGCCCGATGACGACGCCGGTCGCCGCGAGCGCCATTTTCAATGACGACATGCGGGGTTCCGGCAGCTCTCCCACGATTCTTTCTTCACTCATCGACATGCACGTCTCTCCTCCGGCACAGTTGTGGTTTCACGGCGACGATTCCGGGGAAGGTTTGCCGTCGCCCGATTCTTCCTCCCTCGGGACGACAGCATCGCCGGCGGGCTTCTCCATGGGCGTCTCGGCGTCTTCACCGTCAGAATCGTCGACCGGCACCCGGATGGACTCGATCATCTTCACGATGGCTTCTTCGTGATAT
>JBLMWR010000980.1:0-4146 GCA_050257335.1 Deltaproteobacteria bacterium
CACGGACGGGCCTGGAAGCCCATCTTGCTGGCACAATTTGCATTTCCCGGCGCGCTTCCGTAGAGTAGCGGAAACTTCTGCACGTCACTGTCGATGGTCTCCTGCCGAAATTTTCTCGAGGTGTAGACAGCCATGGGCCCATTGGGACCGATTCTGATCGCCGCCGGCGTTCTGTTTGCCGGTCTGATGCTTCTGATTTTCTTCATCGTGTTCGTGAAGTACTTCAACCTGTGGCTGCAGGCGTTCGTGACGCGGGCCAAGGTGAGCATGGTCTCGCTGATCGCCATGTCGTTCCGCAAAGTCAACGCCCGGGTGATCGTCGAATCGAAAATCATGGCGGTGCAGGCCGGGTTGCCGGACGTCTCGACGCAGCAGTTCGAGGCCCATTACCTCGCGCAGGGAAACGTCCGCCGCGTCGTGCAGGCGCTGATCGTCGCCCATCGCGCCAAGATCGACCTCGACTGGGAAACAGCGACCGCCATCGACCTGGCCGGCCGCAATGTCCTCGAAGCCGTGCAGACCAGCGTCGATCCCAAGGTCATCGACTGCCCCGACCCGCGCCGCAGCGGGCGGACGACCCTCGATGGCGTCGCCAAGAACGGCATTCAGCTCAAGGCGCGCGCCCGCGTCACCGTCCGCACCAACCTCTCGCAGTTGATCGGCGGGGCGACCGAAGAAACGATCATCGCCCGCGTCGGCGAGGGGATCGTCTCGGCCATCGGCTCGTGCGACAGCCACAAACTGGTGCTCGCCAACCCCATGCTCATCGCCAAGGCCGTGCTCGACAAGAGCCTCGATTCGCAAACCGCCTTCGAGATCGTCTCGATCGACATCGCCGACATCGACGTCGGAGACAACGTGGGGGCCCGCCTGCAGGCTGACCAGGCGGAAGCCGACGTCCGCGTGGCGCGGGCCCGGGCCGAAGAACGCCGTGCGCGGGCCGTCGCCCAGGAACAGGAAATGAAAGCCCTTACGGCCGAGAACCGGGCGAAAGTGGTTCTGGCCGAAGCCGAAGTGCCGCTGGCGATCGCCGAAGCCTACAAAATGGGCCGGCTGCGTGCGGTGGCGACGTGAATTCTCGTTTGCACGTGTAGTTGTCTCGCTCCGCGAGACGAGGTCTGCGGTGTCCTCGCAGATCGAGCTGCCGAACCACCAGGGCCGCCCGAATCGTCCGTGTCTGGGCGGCGATCTCGAACGCGGCAACCGTTTATATCGTAACAAGTTGCGTCCCGCCGGAACTTCCTGCAATTGCAGCGGTGACAGCGGACGTGCCGAACAAACGGGGAGGCGGGCGTTTCCAAAGGTTTTTTGTGCCGGGGTTCGATAGTGAAGGGGTGACTTTTCTCCCGTTGCGCCACTCCAATTTTTGAAGATTTGGTTGAGAAGTCGCTGCTGCGTGCGTAACATAAGAGTCCGCCGGTTTCGTCATGATGGCGAACGGTTCATCAGGGATGTCGATTTTCCTGGAAGAGGCCGCCTGAAATCATGAGCGAACACGTCACACTCGAACTGACACAGCACCAGCGCGATCTTGTTCTGGAAGGCCTGCGCTACATCCGCAGCGCCCGCCGGTACGAGTTCCGCGAGCCCTCGGCGGGGCGCGACGAACGCCGCGAAACCGATCTGCGAATGATCACCGAGCTGATGGGTCAGCTCGACCCCGAGGCGGCCCGCGGCGCACCTGTCTCCTCGCGCCAGGCGTAGTCTCCCGCCGGTATGCGCTACCAACACGTTTGTGTCGAGGCGTTTGCTTATTCTCTGCCTCCGCACGTCGTCACTTCCGCGGAAATCGAGACCCGGCTCGCTTCGGTCTACGAGAAATTTCATCTTCCTGCGGGTCGTCTCGAGTTGATGACCGGCATTCGCGAGCGCCGCTTCTGGGATCGCGGAGTTCTCCCCGGCACGATCAGCGCCCAGACTGCCGAACGGGCACTTGCCGCGACACGTCTCGATCGGCGGTATCTCGGCTGTCTGGTGCATGGTTCGGTCTGCCGCGACCAGCTCGAACCGGCGACCGCCAATGCCGTGCATCATGCGTTGAACCTGCCGCAATCGGCGCTGGTGCTCGACGTCAGCAATGCCTGTCTGGGATTGCTCAATGGAATGGTGTTGCTGGCCGACATGATCGAGCTGGGGCACGTCCGGGCGGGGGTGGTGGTCGGCACCGAAATGGGGCGCGACCTCGTGGAAGGGACGATCGATACGCTCCTGGCGTCCCCGAACCTCACCAAAAAGGACGTGAAGCTGGCCTTCGCGTCGCTGACGATCGGATCGGGCTCGGCGGCAGTCGTGCTCTGCGACAGCAGGCTCAGCCAGACCGGCCATCGCCTGCTGGGGGGGGCGTTTCAGGCCGATACCTCCAGCCGCGAGCTGTGCGCCGGCGGGGTGGCCGCCGAAACGCACGGCGACGATCGCCCGCGGATGGAGACCGACTCCGAGGCGCTGCTTCACGCCGGCGTCAACCTGGCCGAACGGACCTGGCGGGAGACAAAACGCGTTCTGGGCTGGACGAACGCCGACGTGCAGAAAACCTTCACCCATCAGGTCGGCCGGGCTCACCGCCGGCTCCTCTATGAGCGGCTCGATCTCGACCTGGCCCTCGATTTCTCGACGGCGGACTTTCTCGGAAATACCGGCGCCGCGGCGCTCCCTCTGACGGCGGCACTTGGCATCGAACGCGGCCACGTTCGCCCCGGCGACAATGTCGCCCTACTGGGCATCGGCAGCGGGCTCAACGCCCTCATGCTCGGCATGCAGTGGGGCGGCCGCTCGTAGTCCCGCCTTCAGGCGGTCAGCCAAAGGACTCGGCTTCGCCTCGCCGCCAGACGATGCATTCGCGCTATCGCGCTCGTATTCCGCACTCCGCGCTTTGTACTCCCCCGTTCCCCACTCCCCCTTCCGCCACAAAGCCGCGCAACACGTTCACCCGTCGAATGTTGCGCCAACGCGACCCCTCATGCCCCTCCCCGGAAATTCCCCATCTCTTCCAAAGTATGACCGAAGTATGACACTTCCGTGACAATTTTTCGGACGAAGATTTTTAGAATTCCCCAGCGTTGATGGTGGATTGAAATCGCTCGGCGGGCCAGAGCCGACTCCCCTGAATTTGCCCGGAGCTGCAACCGTGTCGCACGAATCACATGAAGGACTCGAATCCGAATCGCTGGCCGTTCTGGAACGTGAGCCGAAATCGGGCTTCGATGATTCCGGCATAACCACTGCCGTGAAGGTCCGAACCCCGACTCAGCGAAGCCGCCGCCCCAAGGTGGCGGAAGCGCCCACTGAAGTGGTTTACAAGCCGGCTGGCGTCGCCCGCCGATTCCGCGACCGCTTTCCCACGGGTGTCTCGTGGGGCGTGGCGGCCTGGATGTTCGTCATGCACATCGGCGCGATCGCCGCCTTCTGGTTTTTCACCTGGCAGGGGCTGGCGTTGCTCGTCGGCCTGCACTTCGTGACGGCTTGCCTGGGGATCACGCTCGGCTACCACCGGCTGCTGACGCACGGCAGCCTGATCGTGCCCCGGCCGGTCAAGTATTTCTTCTCGCTGTGCGGCATGCTTTCGGCCGAGGGAAGCCCGCTGATGTGGGTCGCCACGCACCGCAAGCATCACGTGCATTCCGATCACGACGAGGACCCACATTCGCCGAACCACGGCTTCTGGTGGTCGCACATGCTCTGGTTCGCGCCTGCCGAGACGCCGGAAGAGCTGGAAGCGCTTCTGAAGCGCTGGGCCCCCGATCTGTACAAGGACCCGGTGCAACAGTTTTTCCACAAATACTTCGGTCTGTTCCCGGTGATCCTGGGGGTCGTGCTGTACGGCGTCGGCCAATACTGTTTCGGCCAGGGAATCTCGTGGGTTCTGTGGGGCCTGTGCATGCGGATGGTCGTGGCGTACCACTCGACGTGGTTCGTCAACTCGGCGACCCACGTCTGGGGTTACCGCAACTACGAAACGACCGACCGCAGCCGCAACCTGTGGTGGGTGGCCCTCCTCAGCTATGGCGAAGGCTGGCACAACAACCACCATGCGCACCAGCGCCTGGCCGTCCACGGCCACCGCTGGTGGGAAGTCGACGTCACCTACATGGTGATCCGCCTCCTCAAGGCCGTCGGCCTGGCGAAAAAGGTGCAGGACCGGATTCCGGA
>JBLMWR010000981.1:0-3546 GCA_050257335.1 Deltaproteobacteria bacterium
GTGCGAACTTGCCGAGAAAATCGCCCGCGATGGCTTCGGCACCCCCCTCGACTACTCTGCGGAATCGATCCAACGGGCTGAACGGATACTGGGAGCAGTTCACGACGAATACCGCCGAACCGGTTCCGAGAATGGCCTGCGCGGGATTGCGCTGGAGTTTGGCGCGTACGTTGTGGGGGTCATCGAACGTCATTATGGACCGGCCAGGCGGGAGCGCGACGATCCGGAATTCGGCGAAGACGCATTTCCGCTGCGATGGCGAGATTCGACGGTCTTTCCTGTGGGGTGGTGCATGAAACGAATTTTTGACGGACCCGGCGCTGACGTCTGGTCTAAATTTCAGGTCATCATCCTGAATCAGTCTTTCAAGGAAGGTTAGAGAGGAAACCCCCATGCGGACGCCTGATTCTCATGCCCAACCCTCCCACTCCACTTTCTCCCGCCGACGATTTCTCGAAACTTCGGCGGCGATTGCGGGCGCATTCGGGCTGGCCGAGCCGGCGGAAGCTCTGGCCGCCGAGCCGAAGCTGGCAGCCGGGAAGACCCCCACGACCCCAGCGCACCCGCTCGATCCGCTGACGGCCGATGAAATCGTGCGGGCTGTGGAGATCGTCCGTCAGGCGCGCCAGGTCAATGACGCCTGGCGCTTCGTCACGGTGGCTCTGGCTGAGCCTGCAAAAGACGTTGTCCGAAGCTTCAAACCCGGCGCGGACATTCCCCGGCAGGCGCTGGTGATCGCCATCGACCGCGGCAAGGGGGAGGCGTACGAGGGAATCGTCGATCTGGTCAAGGGCGCGATCGGACGATTCGACGCGCTGCCGGCGGGGATTCAGCCCTCGATCACGCTCGACGAGTTCGCCGAATGCGAAGAGGCAATCAAGCGCTCCCCCGCGTTTCTCGCGGCGCTCAAGAAGCGCGGGGCTGGCGACGTGCAACTGGTGATGGTCGATCCCTGGTCGGCCGGGATGTACGGGACCGAACGCCCCGACGAGAAAGGCAAACGCCTCTCGCGGGCCCTGTGCTGGGTCCGGTCGGATGCCAGCGACAACGGCTACGCGCGGCCCCTCGACGGGGTCGTCGCCGTGGTCGATTTGAACAGGATGGAAGTGCTGCGCGTCGAAGACTACGGCGTCGTGCCCCTCCCTCCCGAAAGCGGAAACTGGTATCGCAGCTATCAAAAAGAATATCGCACAGACATTCGACCGCTGGAGATTGTGCAGAGCGAAGGGCCGAGCTTTACCGTCGAGGGGTACGAGGTCGCCTGGCAGAAATGGAAATTCCGCATCGGCTTCACCCCCCGCGAAGGGCTCGTGTTGCACAATGTGAGCTACAACGACGCCGGCCGGGAGCGGCCGATTCTGTATCGGGCCGCGGTTTGCGAAATGGTCGTTCCGTACGGCGACCCGGCCGAAAAGGGCTTCCGCAAGAACGCGTTCGACATCGGCGAATACGGCATCGGGTTGCTCGCCAATTCGCTCGAGCTGGGATGCGACTGCCTGGGAACGATCCGGTATTTCGACGCGCGGATGAACGACAGCCACGGTAAGCCGGTCACGATCAAAAACGCCGTCTGCCTGCACGAAGAAGACGTCGGCCTGTTGTGGAAACACACCGACTGGCGAACGGGGCAGTCCGAAACGCGGCGGTCGCGGCGGCTGGCGGTCTCGTTCGTCGCCACCGTCGGTAATTATGAATACGGGTTTTTCTGGTACCTGTACCAGGACGGAACGATCCAGTGCGAAGTAAAGCTGACGGGAATCATGCATACGACCGCCGTCGCCCCGGGCGAAAAACCCGCCTTCGGCAACCTCGTCGCGCCGCAGCTCAACGCCCCCTTTCACCAGCACATCTTCGCCGCCCGGCTTGATATGAGCATCGACGGCGAGGAGAACTCGATCTACGAGGTAAATACTGTCACGCTGCCGCGCGGCTCTGCCAATCCGCACGGCAATGCCTTCCGGGCCGAGCCGACGCTGCTGGCAAAGGAATCGCAGGCGAAACGCTCCGTCAGCGCGGCTTCGGCCCGCTTCTGGCGGATCGTCAACCCGAACAAAATGAACCGATTGGGAAATCCGGTTGGCTACCGGCTGATTCCCGGCGAAAATTCGCCCCCCTTCGTGCAGCCCGACGCAGCGGTGATGCGCCGCGCGGGTTTCGCGGCACATCAATTGTGGGTGACGCCGTACGATCCAAAGGAACGCTACCCGGCGGGCGACTACCCCAACCAGCATCCGACCGGGGACGGTCTGCCCAGATGGACCGCCGCCGACCGCAGCCTCGTCAACACCGACCTCGTCGTTTGGTACGTCTTCGGCCACAACCACGTCCCGCGCCTGGAAGACTGGCCCGTGATGCCCGTCGCCCAGCTCGGCTTCCTGCTCAAGCCCGACGGCTTCTTCGAGCGCAACCCGGCGCTTGACCTGCCGCCGCCGGAGGTGGTGTAAGGACAGTCTCCGGCGCCGCTCGCCCCAGCGAGCCGGTGGGTTCATCCCACCGGTGTCCGGTGCAGACGTCTCTGCGGTTGAAGCGACAAATCGGCCGTCGGTTGACCCTCGCTCATCGGCGATCGCCACCATTGCAAAACCGGATGCAGATTTGGTACCGCTCTTGAGGCAAAGTCGGCTTCCGCCTCCGATCGCGCGGGAGTACGATCGAGGCATGAGATATCGACGCCTGCCATTATCGCTGCTCTGGTCGTCCGCTGCTGTCACACTGTGGCTGGGGATGGCAACCTGGGAGTTCGTCGCCGAAAATCATGCGTCCGGCCGGGGTTTCATCGGCATGGCCGTCGTCCACGCAATGGCAGAGGCGATCCAACTCGGGACAGAACACCGTCCCGTTGTGATATCGCCTGTACTCGCCGCATGGCTCGAAGAACAAAGCTCCACTATTCCTCGATCGCCGACGGCAGTAGAAGCCTATCGGTGCGATTACGACCAAGCAGCACGTACAACGATTCCATCGCCCGTTCGCGAAAGTGCGATTCACTCGCAAAATGTATCGCTACCGGCATTCCGAGGGTGTTGTGCCACACCCTGCCGTCCGGTAGCATAAGAGACGATTTCCGCGTAACTGCCTGAATTGGCTGAGCGCACTCCGCCGATCCCCGCCTCGAGTTTCTCGCCCTATACACTTTGCAGGTGCCGCCGATGGTGCGTGGTTGCCTGATTCTGGTTGTTCCGGTCGTGCTGGCAGTCTGGCTGCCGCACGGGAACGTGCGGGGTGACGAGAGAACACCGCCGAGCGCCGCCGATGTCGAGTTCTTCGAGAAGAAAATCCGCCCGCTGCTGGTGCTGCGCTGCTACGAGTGCCATGTCGATCAGGGGAAGGGGGTCAAAGGGGGGCTGCACCTCGATTCGCGGACGGGCCTCCTCACCGGCGGCGACAGCGGACCGGCGGTTGTTCCCGGGAAGCCCGCCGAGAGCCTGCTCGTCGAGGCGATCAACTATGCGCAGGAGGGCGTGCAGATGCCTCCGCGCGGGAAGCTGCCGGAGAATGAAATCGACCTCCTGAGCGAATGGGTCCGCCGCGGCGCACCGTTTCCCG
>JBLMWR010000982.1:0-2971 GCA_050257335.1 Deltaproteobacteria bacterium
GGCCGCTAAATCGACACCAGCGCCCAAATCGGGAGCAGCCCGTGGAACTCCGACTTGCGCCGTTTCGTGAGTTTTCTCTGCCCCGATTCTACAACAGTTCCCTTTCGCGGAATCAATAAGCGGCGGTCCCCGTGTGCGGGGGAGCGAAAAGGTTTGGGGAGGAGCTCGCAGCTGGAGACAACCCCACGCTTCCCGGAGAAGCGGGAAGGGTGGGGCACCCGCCTTCGCTCGCGGCGGCGAGCTTCGGCGGGCGGGCCCGCCACGGCAGCGAGGGCCATGCTGCGCTAAAGGCCGCAGCGCTACACTTACACCTCACCAACGCTATGAGCCGACTACGGACTAGCGGCCGTGGTCGGGGAAATTCTCCCAGCCGGTTTTGGAGTCGTAGGGCATGGTGAAGCCCATGGCTTCGATCTCGTGCATTTTGCCGCCGTAGACTTTGAAGATGTGCGCGGCGGGAAGATCGAAGGGCTTGAAGTTCATTGGCTGGGAAGTGACGCCGGGCACGCCGGTGATCTTCAAGCTTTTCTCCTTCATGGGGTGGCGGAAATGGGAGAGGCCGAAGACCAAGCCGTGCTCGGGGTCGGCGATCATGACGCGAACCGGCTCGATGCGCTTGATGTAGTTCATCACGCCGGTCCTCAACTGAGCGGCGCAGCCCATCGCGCCCATGCTGCCGAAGCCGGGCGTTTTCGGGGGAGGATTGCCGGTGGTCTGCATGCCGTTTTCGTGGCGGAGGCAATCGTCGGCGAAGGGCGCGTTATTGGCGTCGGCGGTGGTGAGCGCGGGGTAGTAGGTCGCGCCGATCTTCAGCATGTCGGCGCGCGAATTGCGTTCGGCCGGCGGGACGGTGGCGAGGAAGACGGGGCGCGGCGCGTCAAGATTTTTCATGCTGTTCTCGCGGAGGTTGCGCGCGATCAGATGCTCGGCGGCGACGATCTGGCCTCCGCGGATTTTCAGGCGCAAGGCCAGCAGCAGCGGCTTGTCGCCTTCCTTCATCACGCCGAGGAAACCGACCTGCTCGGAAACCGGGTCGGGCACGTAGATCTTGAAGGTGGTCGGCGCGGCGGAGGCGGTCTTCCAGAGTCCCTCGCCGGGTTTCATCGGCACGGTGTTTTCCACGAACTCGACTTTGGGCGAGAGGGCGACCTTCGCGGGATCGTGGGCGACGAGCGCCTCGAGATAGCTATCAACCGCGCCGTTCAGGCAGGCGGCATCGCATTTCGCGGGAAAGTGTTTCGGTGCTTGCGCGGCCGCCACTGCGCCGCTCGCAACCAACAGAATTGCAATTGCTGCGCTCAAGATTTTCAATGTTGTTCCCCCCTGTTGCATATCGCGGAATCACGCGGCGGCTCCGAAAGCCGATCGATGGTGCGGCGAGCCTCAAACGCCCAGCCACCCCAGCGCCGTGCGCGGACGAGCGGGGAGAGTCTACAACAGAGACGCGGAATGTGTAACGGAGTTTCGCGGAACGAGCGGCCGCGGCGACTAGGCCGACGGCGGCGGTTCCTTCAGCTCCGTGCTGATGAGGAGGATCTCGACGTCGCCGATGTTTTCGACCGTGTGCGGCGGCAGCGGCGGGACCCACTGTGTGACGGGCTCGGTCGGCGGTGGGCCGGCTGTGCGGCTGTCGAAGAGGAGATTGCCCTTGTCGTCGCGGCGGAGGAAATCGCTCTGGCGCGCGACGTACATGGAGCAGGGCCAGCGATGCGTATGCACGGGGACGAGATCGCCGGGCGGAATGCGGACTTCGAGAACGCGCACGCGCTCGTTTTCAAAGAGCAGCTTGTGATGGCGCGGCGCGGCGACCAGCGCGTCGAGCGAATCCGGCCACGGCCATTCCCGCGCGGGCTTGTTCACGGCGTTCTCCCGGGATTTCTTCGGCGGCGAAGCGATGACGACATTCTACAACGGCGGAAATTGAAAGAGAAAAATCGAAATGGGGCGCGGCGGAACGGCCCGCGCTTCCCGGAACGCGAGAAGCGCGGGCGCATCCCGATTCAGAAGCGAACTGCGAGGCCGCCTACGAAATCGGCAGGCAGACCGACTTCACTTCCGTGTACAGCTCGAGCACTTCGTGGCCCATCTCGCGGCCCCAGCCGGATTGCTTGTAACCGCCGAAGGGCAGCGCCGGATCGAAGATGTTGTAGCAGTTGATCCAAACGGTGCCAGCGCGAAGCTTGGAAGCAACCTGGTGCGCCTTGGTGATGTCGCGCGTCCAGACGCCGGCCGCGAGGCCGTAAGCCGTGTTGTTGGCCTTGGCGACGAGGTCGTCCACATCGCGGAATGGGATGGCGGTGACCACGGGTCCGAAGATTTCTTCCTGGACCACTTTCATCTTTTCGTTGGTGTTGACCAGGACCGTGGGCTTCACGAAATAGCCCTTGTCGCCGTGGCGGCTGCCGCCGACGACGGCCTTCGCTCCTTCCTTATAGCCGGACTCGAGATAGCCGGTGACGCGAGTGAGCTGCTCTTCGGAGACCAACGGACCCATATCGGTCGCGGGATCGAGGCCGGGGCCGATGTGCATCTTTGAGGCCTCGGCAGCCACACCCTCGACGACCTTGTCGAAGGCTTTTTCCTCGACGTAGAGCCGCGAGCCGGCGCAGCAGCACTGGCCGTGATTGAAGAAGATGGCGCTCGAAACGCCAGGGACCGTGGCGGGCAGGTCGGCGTCCTGGAAGACGATGTCCGGCGACTTGCCGCCCAGTTCGAGCGAGACTTTCTTCAGATTGCCGGAGGCCGCTTGCACAATCAGCTTGCCGACTTCGGTCGAGCCGGTGAAGGCGACTTTGTCGACGTCCGGATGCGCCGCGAGGGCTGCGCCGGCGGTCTCGCCGTAGCCGGGGACGACGTTCACGACGCCATCGGGAATTCCGGCTTCTTGAATAAGTTCGCCCAAGCGGAGGGCGCTGAGAGGCGTCTGCTCGGCGGGCTTCAGGACGACACAGCAACCGGCCGCCAGCGCCGG
>JBLMWR010000983.1:0-4350 GCA_050257335.1 Deltaproteobacteria bacterium
GCACCAGCGGCTGTGGGGGACCACGCCGACTCTCTTCTATCCCAAGAGCGGCATGGCGAGCCCCTCGCCCGTCACCGACGGCAAACACCTGTGGGCGACGTTCGGAACGGGCGACGTTTTCTGCTTCGACATGGACGGCGGACTTGTCTGGCAACGGGCCCTCTCCGACGAATACGGCGTCTTCGAAAACCGTTTCGGCGCCTCCAGCTCGCCCCTCCTCTTTGAAGACACACTGATCCATCAATGCGACCACTACGGCGCGTCGTACGTCATCGCCCTCGACAAAAAGACCGGCGCCAACCGCTGGAAATCCGATCGGCCCGAGGTCTGGCATTCCTGGTCCTCGCCTCAGCTCGTGCCGATCGGCGATCGCTTCGAGCTGGTCCTGTCCGGCTCGGAAAAGCTCGACGGCTACGACCCGCGCACGGGAAAACGGCTGTGGACCGTGCGGGGGCTCGCCCGCGAGTGCGTGCCGACGCCCGTGCTCAGCCAGGGATTGCTCATCTCCGTCAGCGGCCCGAACGGGGCCCATTTTGCCGTGAGGCCCGGCGGGGCTGGCGACGTCACTGAATCGCACGTCGCGTGGCGCAACGACCGCGGCACTTCGTTCGTTCCCTCGGGAATTGCCGTGGGAGAGCGGTACTACGTCGCCGACGACAAAGGGATCGCCACGTGCTTCGATACCGCGACCGGCAAGCTGCTGTGGCGGAAGCGCCTGGGCGGGCGCTTTACCGCCTCCCCCGTCTCGGCGAGCGGCAGCGTTTTCTTCACCGACGAATCGGGGAGCACGCTTGTCCTCGACGCCACGCAGCCCGAATATCAGGAACTCTCGCGCAACGAAACCGGCGAAGACGTCTACGCCTCGCCGGCGATCTCGCAGGGTCGCTTCTTCCTGCGCACTGCGAAGAGCCTGGTCTGCATCGGCCCCAAGTGACATTGTTCGTGGTACTGCCGCAGGATGGGCTTCCCAGCCCGTCCGTCCCCAACCGTCGGTCGTAGATGTCGGTACAACATCAATGTGACGGCACACCAGAAAACTCCACAGAATTAGGGGACCAGTGATCACGCACGGGCTTGGACGCCCACGCTACGGTAGAAGCGGCATCTTGCCGCTTTTGCGATTTTGTTACCAGGTGTGTCCCGGCGGCATCAAAGCCCCGGCAATAATTCCCAGACAAACGTACCCGCAATTTTTCGATCATGCCGGAACATCCGCTGATTCCCACGTGGGGCCCCAGAGACGCTTGCGAAGCGAGATTCTGCAGATCCTTCATCCGATCCTGTCCCGGGCCCGACTCAAAATTCTGTCTCGTTACGGAGTACGCCATGTCTGACCATCCGACTCGAAAGAAATGCTTCACGCGCCGGTCGTTCCTCGGAACAGCCGCCGGATTGGCGCTCTCGACAACACTGTCGCGGCCGCTCACGGCTGCCCAGAAGCCGGGGATCAACGTGCTGGAAACAAAAGTCATTTCTCTTAACGTCATCAGCCGCCAGCGCCGACAGTACCATGGCTGGCCGACGTTGGCTCGCCGGCGCAACGGCCAGCTTGTGGTCGTCTGCTCCGGCGGGCGCGAGCAGCACGTCTGCCCCTTCGGGCGCGTCGAGATGATTGTCTCGAACGATCAGGGGGCGACGTGGAGCTGGCCGCGAATTATCCTCGACAGCGCCATCGACGACCGCGACGCCGGGGTGCTCGAAACGGCCCGCGGGACTCTGCTCGTGACCACGTTCACGTCGCTCGCCTACGAGCCGCTGCTGAAGGAGATGGAAGCCAGGGCGGCGAAGGACCCGGCGAGCGTTTCCGCCGACCGGCTGGCCGCGTGGCAGTCGGCGCACAGCGCGCTCTCCGCTGACGAACGCAAGGCGGAGCTGGGCCAGTGGATGATCCGTTCGACCGACGGGGGCCGCACCTGGTTGCCGCGCTTCGCCAGCATCGTCAACAGCCCGCACGGACCGGTGCAGCTTGCCGACGGCCGGCTGCTCTACGCCGGCAAGGAATTGTGGACCGGCGGAAAGCGCGTCGGCGTCTGCGAATCGCTCGACGACGGCCAGTCGTGGCGGTGGCTCGCCGACATCCCGCCGCGCGAAGGAGACAAGATCGCCGAGTACCACGAGCTGCACGCCGTCGAAACGGCCGACGGCCGCCTGATCGCGCACATCCGCAACCACAACAAGGCCAACGCCGGCGAAACGCTGCAGAGTGAATCGAGTGACGGTGGAAAAACGTGGTCGGTCCCGAAAAGCATCGGCGTGTGGGGCCTGCCGTCGCACCTTTTGCGGCTCAAAAGCGGGCATCTGCTGATGAGCTACGGCCACCGCCGGGCGCCGCTCGGGAACCAGGCGCGGGTCAGCCTTGATCATGGCCGCACGTGGTCGGAACCGCTGGTCATCTCCGCCGACGGAATCACCGGCGATCTCGGCTATCCCAGCACCGTGGAACTTGACGACGGCACGCTGCTGACCGTCTGGTACGAGCACCAGGCCGACGTGCCGAGCGTCCTGCGGCAGGCGCGGTGGAGGCTGGAAACGTAGCATGGGCTTCCAGGCCCGTGCGTGCGGTGTTGGAGACCGGCCACCACGAAGGGATGCCGGCCACAGCGACAGGATGCGTTTAAGGTGACGCGCTGGAATCACCTGCATCCTCCACCACCGCTCCACGTAACAACTCCAGCGCCCGGTTCTGCTGCTCGCGGCCATCAACTTTCGCGTCGTTCCACGAGACGATCAGGTCCAGCGACGGGATGACGACCAGCGCCCGCTGGCCGCCGTGACCGAGCGCGGCGAACGCGTCGAGCGGCGCGGCGGTCCAGTGCCGCTTCCCCTCGCGATCCTTGCCATTCGTCCACCACGCGAAGCTGTAGCTGCCGAAATGGTCGGTCTGATTGTTCCCGCCGCCGATCAACCGCTGGGCGGAAAGCATTTCGGCTTTCTCCCCCTTCGTGCGCGGCAGGTCCGCAGCGAGCGAGCTCGTCACCAGTTGCGTCGCGAGCGGCTCGCTCAAAAGAGCGCGCTTCTTGCAGTGACCCCGGTGCAGATAAAGCAGGCCGAAGCGGGCCATGTCACGGACCGACATTGCCAGGCGACCGGGTCGATTCCCGGCGCCGAACGCCATGAACGTCGGCTCGTCCTCGCACTCCAGAAGGTCGGTCAAGCCGGGCCGCAATACTTCGGCATCGACTTTGTCGTACGTCGTGCCATAGACCTTGAGAAACAGCGTGTCGAAAAGAAGCGCCATATTGAAGTCGCTGTAATCGAAGGCCTCGCCCGGCTTCTCGCGGACGCCGTAGCACGAGGTCTGGTTGATCAGGTGCCGCCAAGTGATGCGGCGGTCCTTGAAGTCGAGTCCCGAGTTGAGCGGCTCCAAGGGCGGCTCCCACTTGCGCACCGGCTGGTCGAAGCTCTCGATTGTTCGGTCTTCGACTGCCTTCGCCAGGAAATGCGCGTAGACCGGCTTGCAGGCCGAGGCCACGTCCCCCCGCTGCGCCGGGTCGCCCCAGGTGAAAATCATCGTCCCATGTCGGACGACGCAGCCGCGCCCGCCGACGAATTCGCGGAACGCCTGCAAGCGCCCGGCGTCCATCCCGAACTCGGCCGGCGTGCCGGTGCGCCACGTCTTCCCCGGAAACGGGGCGGTGAGCTGCCGCAGTTTCGCGTAGACAACCGGATCATCGGCCGCCCCCTGAAACGTGAACGGGAAATGCTGGTTGTGCTTTTCGAGCATCAGCCCCCACGACGCGCCGCTCGTTACCGAAAGCTCGGCGGCGCGGGCCGCCTGCTCGCCCAGCTTGTCGTCCTCGTTGCAGACGATCGGCTTATGAAACTTCGTGCAGGCGGCGATCCGCGCGGGAATGTCGTCCAGTTTCACGCCGGTGAAATGGATCAGCAGAAAATCGCACGCCTCGGCGACCACGTTCGCGAGTCTGCCGGCGCCAATGCCGCTCGTGGAAACGAGCAGTTCAGGAGCGGCCTGTTTCGCCAGGCGAATCAGCTCGGCTTCCCCTTCGGGCGACTTGAGGATGCGATGGTCGAACCCGCCGTGCGGAAATTCGTTGGCGATCTCGAGAAGGACGTTGGTAAAGCCGGAACTCCGGATCCAGTTGGCGGCGTTGACCACACCCGCTTTCACTGCCGCTTCATCCCGCATGATCTGATCCTGCCGCTGATAAAAACATCCAAGAATGACCGCCGCCCCGTGCCGGTCGCAGGCTTCGATCACCCGCCGCACGCGCGCCAGGTACGACTCCTGCAGGGTGCCGTCGGGCCGGAACGCCGAGTTCACGGACCCTTCGTAGCCCGGCATACCTCCCTGCAGGCAGAGCGTGAAGGCCCGCACGCCGTGCGCGACAT
>JBLMWR010000984.1:0-5610 GCA_050257335.1 Deltaproteobacteria bacterium
CTTCGCCAGATCGTAATAGGGCTGCAGCAGCGGCGGGCCGGTTCGGCCGGCGAAGAGCGCCTTCGTGCGGTTGATCACGCCGAGCAGCAGCGGCGGAAAAACCAGCGCCAGCAGAATGTGGATCGTGTTGTGGATCATCGCCACAATAAAAGAGCCACGAGGGCCAGAAAAATATATAATAGATAGATCTGGATGTTCCCCTGCTGCAGAATCCGCAGCCACGAGAACAGCCACGCCACAAAATGAAAGGACGGCAGCACCGCTTCGTCGAGCACCGCGTCGGGGACCTCGCTGTGAAAGTCGGTCTTCTGCGGAAAAAGCGGGAGATTCACCGGTTTCTGCAGGCGCGGACGGAGCACCCAGCCGAAGAGACTCACCAGCATCTGCGCGAACGACGACGACGTGTATTGCATTCGCGTGTTCGGCGCAAGGTAACCGCAGCCCCACGTGGGTCCCTGCGCGACGACGCTGCTTTGCAGCCGCAGCGACAGCAGCCACCATGTCAGCCCCAGGCCCGCCACGAGCGCGACTCCCATAATCGAAATCCAGTTGAGCGGGACCAGAACGGCCAGCCGCGGGCCCGGGTCGGCCACCTCGGGCGCCCACGCCGAGACGCCAGCCTCCAGAACCGGCGCGATCACTCGCGGCGCGAGCCCGATCAGAAAGCAGCAGCCCGCGAGCACACTCATCGGTCCCAGCATGCTCGCCGGGGACTCGTGCGCGTGCCGCGCGTGTTCCGATCGGGCATTGCCCAGAAAGACCGCCCCGTAGACCTTGACGAAGCAGGCCACGGCGAGGGCGCCGATGAGGGCCAGCGCGGCGGCGGCGAAAGCCGCCCCCGCGAACGACGGGCTGAACAGCGTGCGGAACAGTCCCAGATAGACGAAGAACTCGCTCACAAACCCGTTGAGCGGCGGCAATCCGCAGATGGCGACGGCCCCGACGAGAAAAAAGAGGGCGGTCCGCGGCATGAAACGGGCCAGTCCGCCGAGGTGGTCGATCTCGCGCGTCCCGGTGGCATGAATGACCGAGCCGGCGCTCAGGAACAGCAGCGCCTTGAAAAATGCGTGGTTCCAGACGTGCAGGAGGCAGCCGCACATTCCGAGAATGATCCAGTCAATGCGCCCCAGCGATCGGCCGATCAAGGCCAGCCCGAGCCCCATCACGATGATGCCGATATTTTCGATGCTGTGGTAAGCGAGCAGCCGCTTCAAATCGTGCTGGCCAATGGCGTACGCCACTCCCAGCACCCCCGAGACGACGCCCAGCGCCAGGACGATCGCTCCCCACGCGACGGGTGGATTGGGAAGCAGCGCCGTCGTGCGGACCAGCCCGTAGACCCCCATCTTGATGATGACTCCCGACATGATCGCCGACACGTGGCTGGGCGCGATGGCGTGCGAGCCGGGGAGCCAGACGTGGAGCGGCATGATCCCCGCCTTGAGGCCGAAGCCGACGAGCGCCAGTGTGAAAATCGCGGTCGCCATCCCCGGCGTGAGGCTGCCCTCGGCGAGCGCGACGAGCTTGAACGAGCCTGTGGCCCGGTGCAGGAGCGCGAAAAGTGCGAACAGGCACAGCGTCGCCACGTGGGTGGCCACCAGATAAATCCATCCCGCTTCGCGGACCTCCTCTTTGTCGTCTTCGGTGGTGACAAGGAAGAAGGCCGAGACGGCCATGATTTCCCAGGCGAAGAGAAACAAGAGGCCATTGCGGGACGTGACGACCAGCGCCATCCCTCCCGCCAGGAGACCATAAAACACCCGCAGCATCCGCCCATTCTGCGGATGCTCGGTCTGCTTCCAGTAGCCCAGCCCGTAGACGCTGCCGAGGAGTGCGATCAGGAAGACCGGCACGAGAAAGATCGCCGACAGCCCGTCGATCGCCACGTTGAGCACTCCTCCCGGGAGGGCCCACGGCCTGATGATCGGCTGACTCTCTCCCGTGGCCCAGAACCAGCCGACTCCAGCCAGCCCCAGCCCGGCTCCAAAGACCGCCAGGGCCGTGGCGAGCCGCTGTCCGACGAGCGAGTTCCGCCCGAACAGCAATCCCGGGAAACCGCTCCCGGCGAGGACGAGGGTCCCGGCGAGCACCAGCCCTTCACTCATGGCGCCCCCCGCGGTCGGGTGACGCCCGACCCGTTCTTTTGCAATCGCATTTCAGTCCGAGGCCTTTCCTGCTGCAGGGCTCGGCGCCGGCAGCGACTCTTCGACGCGGCAGGCTTCCCGCAGGATCTCTTCGGGCGACGACTGACGCATGACGGCCTCCTTGAACGGCGGGTCATGCAGGGCGAAGGAGATTCGCGAGAGCATCTGCAGGTGACTCCGCATGGTCGGGCAGACGAGCGAAAAGAAGGCCTGCACCGGTTTTCCATCCATCGCCCCGAATTCGACAGGCTGCTCCAGAAAGCAGAGCGTGACCATCGGGCGATCGACGTGCAGGATGACGGGATTGCGGGTGTGGGGCAAGGCGATGCCGCCGCCGATCGCCGTGGGAGCCGACGCTTCCCGGGCCAGAAACAGCCGGAACAGCAATTCGCGATCGGTCCCTGCGGGAAGCGGGAGCACTTCCACCAGCGAGCGCAGGGCGCTCTCTTTCCCGGTCCCTTTCAAGCCATAGAAGATGCCGCCGGCCTGGAGGGCTTCGGCGAGCGTGGGGACCGGCTCGTCGTCCGTTTCGAAGTGGTCGAATAATTCGAGCGATACCTTGATCTGGTTGGCTGCCGCCCATTCCAGCACCTCGGCCCGGTTGAAGCGGTACTGTCCTCCCACGTGCTGAGCCGGCAGCCCCCGTTGTTTGATCCAGCGGGTCACGGTGGATTCGGAGACATCAAGGAACTTGCTCGCCTCCCGAACCGTCAGTTGCATGCCTCGCTCCAGCCTTCCGTGCAGCGACTCCCCTTCGGCGCGACCCATGCGCGCACAGTCCAAACCAGCGTTCCAGACTGCACCAGCCCGATTGTCGTTGTCATATCCGCCCTTCCCCACCAACGCAACCGTCACGTGGCCACGGGAAAGGTACGCAGGACGAGTTGCGCGACCATGATGTAGACGGGAATGCCGACGGTGACATTATATGAAAACGTCAGCCCCAATGAGGCGGCCAGGGGGAGCGTGGGGCTGGCCTCGGGGATCGCCAGCCGCTGGATTGCCGGGACGGCGATGTATGACGCTGCGCCGCACAGGACGGCAAACAGCGCGTATGTGCCGAGTTGCAGCGGGGTGTGCGTGACATGCGCGAAAATGTGCGCCACGCAGATGCCCGAGATAGCGAAGATATTGGGGGCGGCCAGTCCAAAGACGATGAAACGCCAGCCGGCAGTCTTCAGGTCCACCAGCCGCTTCGAAGCGGTCATTCCCATTTCCAGAAGGAACAGGCAGAGCATCCCCTGGAAGAGGGCCACGAAAAGGCTGTCGTCGACGTCGGTGACCTTGTGCCCTTGCAGACGACTCACCCAGCCAATGACGATTCCGCCGAAGAGAAGGAACAAGCCCGGGTTCAAAAAGACTTCGCGGAGCAGCTCGGCGCTGAACAGCCCGCCCCCGGCGGGGCCGTGGCCGTTCTCGTCGCCGTTCTCCCTGTCTTCCAGGGCCATCCGTTTTTCATCTTTAACGGCTTTGGCATGTGGATCGTGTTTGGGATCGTGGGCGATGTCGAACTGGTGGCGCGGGATGGCCTGGGGGTTGTAGCCGGGCTCATCCTGCATGGTCCCCAGGGCGTCCATCCCCTGCTTGCGCAGGCGCGAGACGAGAAACAGCCCCACGAGACACCCGGGGATCTCCATGACCGCCAGCATAACGGGCATGTAAGCGGCATAGGCGATGTTGGCGGCGGCGAGAACCCCCACGCAGGTGACGAAAGTCCCGGCCGAGTCGGAGCCATAATAGGCGGCGACCGTGGCCGCGTCGATCCGCCGCAGGGTCTTGACGAAACCGCGCAGGACGACATAGGCGATGATCCCGATCACGAAGTTGGTCACGAATCCCAGGGACATGAACTTCAGCGCCTGAGCCAGATCGGCTCCGGTCAGCTCCGCCAGCTCTTCGCCTCCCTTCCAGCCGATCGACACCAGCAGATAAATTGTCAACCCCTGGTAGATAATGTGGGGAAACTCGAAGGCGACCTTGAGCAACGGGACGGCGAAGCCCATATAAAAGAACAGCAGCAGGGGTTTGAAGAGGTTCTTGCGGAAATTATGCCAGAACTCGGCCAGCATGCTCTGGCGGCGGGCCTCGATCGCGGTCGCGTTTTCTCCGTCGGCGCTCGTGACTTCGATATGGTCGCCGACCATCAGGGCCGTCAGTTCAGACTTCTCGCCATTCAACATGATCCGCGTTTCAGGAGTCGTGCGGAATGTGATCTTCCTGATATAGTCGGTGGTCATCGTGAACTGGCTGGAATCGACGGCAAAGACCATTCCGGCCAGGCGCCGCTCCGCGTGAATCTCGACGACAGTATTCGTGTTTCTGTCGAGGACCAGTTTGACGGTATCGTCGTTCCTGAGGGCGGCGAACGAGACGGGGACGCCGTTGAGCGTGACTTTGGCTTCGGGAGTAATCCGGAAATTGGTGAGTTTGTCTTCGCGGCCGGAAATCGTGAGCTGCGGATTGCCGTCCAGGGTGGCGACGATCTTCCCGGCGGGTTCGGCGGATTCGCCCGGGTCGGACTCGCCGGCAGCCCACAGCTTTCCAAAGGCGAGGCCCAGGAAGGCAAGCACGACGACGCAGGCACCGAGACTCTTCACGGGTCCAGCCGGTTTCGAACTCGACAATGACTTGGAAATTCGCAATCGCATGGGAACCTTTCCTCAGTCGCAAAAAAATGTAATTCAGCAGCGCACTTGCCACCGGTGACTTTTGGACGCGAAACGATTACGTCCTGGCCGGCGTATACTCCTGTTCCATGCGGCCGATGAGGCGCAACAGGCCGTCAAGGATTGTGAGGGGATGCGGCGGACAGCCGGGGATGAACAGATCGACCGGCACGATGCCCGCCGCGCCGTTGTTCTGTTCGGGATGATTGATGAACGGCCCACCCGAAATGGCGCAGGCCCCCACCGCGATCACGAACTTGGGCGCGGGGGTCGATTCCCAGGCGTTCTCAAGGGCGAATTTCATGTTCTGGGAAACCGGGCCGGTGATGAGCAGGCCGTCGGCGTGGCGGGGAGAGGCAACGAACTGGATCCCGAACCGGCCCAGATCGAAGACCACAGTCGACAGGACATTGACGTCGGCTTCGCAGCCATTGCAGCCCGCGGCGCTCACCTGCCGGAGTTTCAGGGAGCGGCCGAAGACGCGGCGGGACTTTTCGTCGAGCGACCGGGCCAGTTGCAGGGCGCGGCCGTCGTAGACGAGGTCTTCACGCCGGCGGGTTGCCAGGCGATAGTCCCGGGTGTATTGAATGGCCTCCTGCGGGCAGGCTTCGGTGCAGTCGGTGCAGAAGAGGCACCGGCCCAGGTCGATCGACAGCTTCTGGCCGTCTTGGGCAATGGCATCGGTGGGGCAGGCATCGACGCACTCGCGGCAGTCGGAGGGGCATTTGGTCACGTCGATCACGGGCAGGCCGCGGAACCGTTCCGGGGGCGCAGGAGGGGCCGCCGCGGGGTACCGCACG
>JBLMWR010000985.1:0-3245 GCA_050257335.1 Deltaproteobacteria bacterium
CCGTCGGGAAGCAGGATGGGCTTCCAAGCCCGTCCGTTAAATATGGCGCACGGGCTTGGAAGCCCATGCTACGACTGCGCCGGTCGCGTGCGACTCTCATTTCAGGCCAGTATTCCGTTAAAGCAGGTGATCGATCGGCTCGCTCTGTTCGGTCAGCCGGACGATTTCGCGGGGGACGTTCTGTTCCAGCCGTAACCGGCCGACGTCGAACAGCGTGTGCATCACCGTCGCCAGCAAATGTCGGGGGCGATACGCCTCGGTCCGGGCACGGGCGGCATGATGATCGGACTGCCCGATGACCTGCCCCGTCTTCAGCCCTCCGCCGAACAGTAGCAGCGGCGTCAGCTCGCCATAATGATCGCGGCCGCCGGAGTTGTTCAGGCGGGGCGAGCGGCCCATTTCACCGGTGACGATCAGCAGGATCTTGTTTTCCAGCCCGCGTTCGGTCACGTCCTCGATGAACGCGCTCACCGCGTGATCGACCTGCCCTCCCATGGGATAGATCCCGGCCATCCGCTTGGGGCTGTTGCCGTTGGCGTGATAGTCCCATCCGCAGTCGGAAACGGTGACGAACCCGCACCCCGCCTCGCACAGCCGCCGCGCCAGGAGCATCTGCCGGCCGAGCTGGTTCGAGACTCGCCGCATGTCGTACCACCGCGTCAGGTCCTCCATCCGGAACAGGCCGCTGGTGTCGTAGCGGGCCACGGTCTGCGGCGATTCTTTCGAGATGTCGAAGGCGTCGGCCACTCCCCGCGTAATGACTTCGAACGCCTGCTGCTGGTAATACGACAGGCTGTCGGCGACTTTTACGACCTCGGCGTGACGCCGCAGGTTGTCGAGGCTGCGGAGCAGCTCGCGGCGATCGGTGAGCCGTTCGGACGACAGCCGCAGCTCCATATCTTTCTTGAGGTCCCCGCCGCCGCTGGGATTGAAGGCCGTGTATGTCGGTCCCAGAGTACCGCTCTGTGTCACAGTGGGAAGCGCGGCCGTTTCGAAGTTGCTGTCGAACTTGAGGCCGTCCTTGACCGCTTCAGGAAGGACCAGCACGTTGGTCGGCAGGCCGGTTTCTGGATGATTGTTGCCGCGCACGCGGGCGTAAATCGAGCTCATCGACGCCCCGTTGGGATCGCCGCCGCTGACGACGCTGCCATATTTATGGTCGGCGTTGCCCGAGCCGTACGAGCGGACGACGGCAATTCTGTCCGCCAGTGCGGCGAGCCTGGGGAAGGTCGCTCCGAATGTGATCCCGGGCAGTTTTGTCTGAACTTCGCCGGTGACGCAGCGAATCTCCGGCGGAGCCGTCATCTTAGGATCGAAGAACTCAATGTGCGGCGGCCCGCCGTGGAGGAAGAGGAGAACGACCGACCGGTCCTTCAACACGGACGATTCGTCGGCCCCCCGGGCCCTGGCGTGCAACAACCCGGCCAGCGACAGCCCGCCGAGCCCCAGCGCCCCGACCCGCAGGAAGTCGCGGCGGGAAAAGCCCTGGCAATCGTGCATCAGGCCAGTGTCGCTGAGTGTGAGCACCGATTTCATCTCCTGAGGTGACGAAACCACACACGCATCAGTATATCCTGATCGGTCGGTCGTGTGAACCCCGGTGGGAAAAGGCGGCGCTGGCGGTCTGAGCCGCGAATTACTTTGCGGGCTTATCGCGGCCGCGTTCGAGGCTCGCCAGCAATCGGCCGATCTGCTCGTGGATGCGGCGATTCTGAGTTACGATCAGAACCCCAGGGAGCGACCGCATTTGGCCGGGACCGCCGAGAACCGACCAACTGTCCGGCTCGATGGCGCTGATCTGCGCCACGAGTCCTTTTTCGGTCTGTCCGGCGGCCAGCAGCTCCCTGGTGCGGTACACGCGCGGTTCCATCCGCCCGGCGGCCGCCGCGTGGCTGGTGATGACAATGAGGTCGGCATCGAACAGATACCAGTCGAGCTTGAGCGGCTGGAGCACCTTGTCGAGCGCGCTCGACAGCGCCTCTTTGTCGATTTTCGTAGTTACCGGCGCGTCGCGAACGCCCGGCGCCCCGCGCACCTCCTCGGTGACAAAGATTTGAGTGTGGCTGGCCTCCTTTAGAAACAGCAGCTCGTCCTCGAGCGGCATGTCGAGGAACTGAGCCGTCACAGGTTGCGCGAGGCGCTTGAGGGCGATCCGTCGCTTGGCCTCGAACGAGAGCAGGCTGGCAGCCACGTCCAGGCGACCGGGAAAATCGGCCCGGCCGAGCGTCGCTCCGTCGCGTATGGCCTGGAAACGCTCGAAGAATTCCTCCACCGCCGAATGCATCCAGGCGGGCTGCGTCAGAATCAGGCGGTTCCCTTTGATTGCAGCCGTTTCCTTTTCACCCGCATTCGGCGAATTGCCGCCAAGGAGTCGCTCATTCAGGCATTTCAGAATCTCGCCGTCGGCGATTCCCACGCTCTGCAGGAATCCGATCCGGTACTCATCGGTCACCAGGCGGGCGTCGTCGGCCTTGATCCGTGGATCGCGGAGTGCGTCAAACAGTTCCCGAAGCAGCTCTTCGAGGTGTTCTTGAACTTTCGCCCGCTGTCGGACATAGAGCGTCCTGTTGTCGACACGCAGCGAACCCTTTCCCCCATTTTTCTGCCAGCCTGCCGGATCGACGGTTTGAATGATCGCCTCCGCCAGATCGGCCAGCGGAATGCCGGCCTGGGCGACGTCGCCGAGGGGATAATAGAATTCGCTCAAATGCGCAGCCGCCCGTTCCCTGGTTGTGATGACCATCCCCGTATCATCAACGAAAAAGTCGAGGTCCGCCGGTTCGAGCAACAGGCGGAGGACGGAGTTCAAAGAGGTTCCCTGGAGGTGCAGTGTGACTGGACGATCAAGCTGGATCCCGGCAGCCGCGATGGCGTCGTCCTCCCGGTGAAGGTCAAAATTGTGATACTCCTGCACAAACCGCAGGCAATTGCGCAGCGGGAGGTCAACGAATTCCACCGTAGTCGGCTTGGACAGCGTGCGCCACGCCTTCGAGGCCTTTGGCGACGCTTGTGGGGCAAGCACAGGAAAGCCGTTTCGCTCGTCGTCGGCACCGCGAGCGCCTGCAGCAGGATACAGGAAAGCCAGGATCGCGACCGACGCCAGCAGGCCGAAATGAGCCCGTCGGCGAGTCTCAGCATGCGGCAGGCGGCGGCTCACGGACATGGCGCTTGTCCTCGCAGGTCGACATGGCGATTCGAACGCCGGCATTCTACTGCTTTGTCGAAGAAAAAGTTAGGTTGTAGCC
>JBLMWR010000986.1:0-8776 GCA_050257335.1 Deltaproteobacteria bacterium
CAAGAAGCCTAACGTCCTGATCTTCCTCATGGATGACGTGGGCTGGAACGACCCGGGTTTCAACGGCGGCGGCGCGGCCGTCGGCTCCCCGACGCCGAACATGGACCGGCTGGCCCGCGAAGGCCTCGTCCTGACCTCCTTCTATTCGACACCGACCTGCACGCCGACCCGGGCCGCGATCATGACCGGGCGCCTGCCGATCCGCACCGGCCTCTTGCGCCCGACCATGTACGGCGAAAAGGGGGGCCTGCACGGTGAGACCACGGTCGCGCGGCTGATGAGCGACGCCGGCTACGTCACCCAGGCGATCGGCAAGTGGCACATCGGCGAGAACAAGGAGTCGCAGCCACACAATGTCGGCTTTGACGACTTCTACGGCTTCTTGAGCGTCTCCGACATGTACACCGAATGGCGCGACTATCACCACAGCCCGGAGATCGTCTCCAACCCGGCCCGGCTCGATATGATGAACAGGATGGAGTTCAACAAGAACGTCGTCCACGCCAGGAAGGGGGGCGACCTCCGCAACGTCCAGGAGATCAACATCCCGGTCCTCCAGGAACTGGACCGCGTCTGGAACGAGTACGGCGTGGACTTCGTCCGCCAGCAGGCGAAGGGCGAGAAGCCCTGGTTCCTCTACTACTGTACCCGGGCCTGCCACTTCGACAGCTATCCGCAAGACGCTTTCCGCGGCAAGACCCCGGCGAAGTATTCCTACACCGACTGCCTGGCCGAGGCCGACCACGCCCTGGGGAACCTGGTGACGGCGCTCGAGGAGACGGGCCAGCTCGAAAACACCCTCATCCTCGTCACCTCGGACAACGGTCCGAACATGGAATCGTGGCCGGACTCCGGTCGGAGCCTGTTCCGCAACAGCAAGGGCTCGACGTGGGAGGGGGGCATGCGCGTCCCCTTTGTGGCGTACTGGAAGGGGATGATCCGGCCCGGCCGTGTCTCCGACGGGCTGTGCGACTGCACCGACCTGTTCACCACCGCGGCCCGCCTCGCCGAGGCGAAACTCCCCGAGGACCGGTTCATCGACGGCATCGACCAGACCTCGTTTCTTCTGGCCGACGACGGCCACTCCAACCGCCGCGAAATCTTCTACTGGCTGATGAACAACTTCTCCGGCATCCGTGTGGGGGAGTTCAAGTACCTGGTGACGGCCACGGAGAAGGACCCGCACGACTCGGTCAACCCCGGCGGACTGTCGGGCAGCACCCGCGAGTACACCTGGGGCAAGCAGTTCAATCTCTACATGGACCCGAAAGAAGAGCACAACTACGCCATCCGGAAGATCGAGTACAGTTCGACCGTCAATGAGTCCGCGAGCGAGCACCTGAAGACCTTTCTCGACTATCCCCCGAAGGTGGAGGTCACGATCGCGCATATCAAGTTCGAGCCGTGGATGGTGCCGCTGTTGCGAAAGCATCTGGAGGAAAGGAAGCAGCAGAAGATCGGGCCGGGCGTCCACCCGTGAATGCGACAGCGGCCGCGACCCACGTGTCTCAGAGGACCATTCCCACCATGCCGGCTTGCCGCCATCGAGGCTGCGATCCGCGACATGAGCCGTCGGGTGCTTCGGCATACGGTTCTACGCCGTGCACGGCGTCGATGCCCTTTCGCCCCGCGGCCCGCAATGAATGACCGTTCTTCCCACGATTTGCGCCGGCGTCGCCCTTCCCCCTCTCCCGCTGGGAGAGGGGAGAATGGGAAAACGCGCTACCCGACTCGCTTTGCGCTTCCCCTTCACCGCGATAGACTCTGTTGCCGCTCCATGAGGCAATTACCCGCCACGGGACTTTCTCCACTTGATGCCGGTAGTCAACATGAACAGGCATGTATCGGCCGCGCTTGTGCTGTTACTGGTCTTGATCGCAATTCCCGCCAGCGCCCAGGAAGACGGGTCGCTGGTCGCCCCCGGCGAGAAGATCCGGAAGCTCGCCGGCGGCATGAAATTCACCGAAGGCCCGGCGTGGATTCCCGCGAAGAAGACGCTTGTCTTCTCCGACATTCCCAACAGCAAGCTGATGCAATGGCGCGAAGGGGACGGGCTGTCGGTCTTTCGGCAAAGTGAACAATCGAACGGCAACATCCTCGACCTCGAGGGGCGGCTCATCTCATGCCAGCACGCCGGCCGCAACCTCGTCCGGACGGAGAGTGACGGGAAGATCACCGTGCTGGCGGACAAGTTCGAAGGCAAGCGCTTCAACTCGCCGAACGACGTTGCGGTGCGGTCGGACGGCACGCTCTGGTTCACCGATCCGCCGTGGGGAATGACGGGGGAGCGTGAAATTCCAGGGAATTGGGTGTTCAAGCTCGACCCGGCGAGCGGAGCGGTCGAGCCGGTCATCAAGGACCTCGCCATGCCCAACGGGATCGTTTTTTCGCCTGACGAGAGCCGCCTCTACGTTGCTGACACCGGCGGCCACGAGAAGTTTTCGGTCCCCGAACTCCGAAAACTCCCCGCCGGAATCCACTGCTACGAGGTGAGCAAGGAGGGGAAACTCGGAAAGCAGCTCTTCCAGATCGAGCAGGGGAGCGACGGGATGCGGGTCGACGTGAAAGGGAATCTCTACACCACGAACGGCGGCAAGGTTCACATCTTCAGTGCCGACGGCAAGAAACTGGAACAGATCGACGTGCCGGAGGGCCCCGCCAACGTCTGCTTCGGGGGCGATGATCTCGAGACGCTGTTCATCACGGCCAGCACGTCGCTGTACAGCATTCGCATGAAAAACCCGGGGGCCAAACCGGTCGGGGCAAAATGGTGAACGGACCATCCGCTCAGAAGTTATAAGGACGAGGATGCATCGCTTGACCCATTGTGGGCGACCACGCATAATCGCCGGCCGATACGTGTCGTCGGCCGCTAGCCGCCAGAATCCTTCGCCAGGAACTCGGCGATGACGGAGCCATTTCGCCTGACTGCGGCTTTCGTGAGCGCATGCGGCCAGATCATGAGGCGGCGCGGGTTCCTGAGAGCTGCGTGGCTGGCGGTGCCGGGAATCTTCCTGGGGGATCTTTTCGCCCGGCAGGCACAGGCCGATCGCCCGGGGGCGCAAGCGCGATCGGTGCTCGTGGTATACGCAGGAGGCGGGATCAGTCATCACGACGCGTTCGATCCGAAACCCGAGGCCCCGTCGGAAGTGCGGAGAGAGTTTTCCACGATCCAGACGGCGCTGCCCGGCAGCTCCGACCGCTTGGGAGCGACCCCGCACGAGCGGCCGATCACGCCGCAGGACATTGCCGCGACGCTCTTTGAATTCCTGGGGCTGGACCCGTTCCAGGAATATGCCAGCATCGACGGCAGAGTGTTTCGGATGCTCGACCGTGGAGAGGCGATTCGCGAATTGCTGTAGGATCATCGGCTGAACCGACCCGGCGCGGTTGGCGGCGATGTTGAGGGCATGCGAGGGCCGGTGAATCGCACGCGCGCCTTATCGACCGTACTTTCCGACGAGTTGTCCCTCGGCCAAAATGTGCCCCTTCATGGCTTTTACCCGTTGCGCGCTGGTCGCACCCGGCGACAGGTCGATGGTTCGATCGAGAGCGTACAACTTGAAGAAGTAACGGTGCGGTTTGCCCCTGGGTGGTGCAGGGCCGCCGTAGCCGATTCCGCTGAAGTCGTTCTTACCCTGCTTCGCCCCGTTGCCGAGAGTTTCTGCTGTCGGCACTGCTTCCTCCAATTCACGCGTTTCGGCGGGCACGTTGAAGAGAACCCAGTGGACCCACGTCCCAACGGGAGCATCGGGGTCGTCGCAGATCAAAGCCAGGCTCTTTGTCGTCTTCGGGGGTTCCGACCAGTGCAGAGGCGGCGACTTATCCTCACCGTCAGCCGTGTACTGCTTCGGTATGGTTGCCCCCGATTGAAACGCGGGACTGGTCAATTCGATGGACATTGTGGAACCTCCCGCGGCCGGGTCAGTCGACGGTTGACTGCATCCCGTGCCAAGACAATGAAGAGCCACGATCACCAGGGAAGCTCGGCGCATGGGGTCGGTCCTGTTTTCCCTGCGAGATGAGCAGGTCATCTTCCTGCAAATTACGGCTGATTGACGCCGGGAGCAAGTGCAACAAGAATCGAACACTGCCCCGTCGTCTTCCTGCCCGGCTGGCAGTTCGACGCGGCGGCGCGGACGCAGGCAAGGGACTCGGGCTGCTCAAGTGAAGCATCTTCGTGCGATACTGCTGCTCCCCTTCATGGTGACGGTCGTCATCCCCGGCACGATCCTGTACCTGACGGGGCCGGACACGCTGGGGCTCTGGATCGCCGCGCCGGCGACTCGAGTGGCGTTGCCGACCGTCGGCGGCGCGCTGATCTGTCTGGGGCTCGTCCTGATGGTCGCCACAGTCCGGCTGTTCGCAACGGTCGGAAAAGGGACGCTGGCGCCGTGGGATCCGACACAGCGGCTTGTCGTTCAAGGCGTCTACCAGTACGTTCGCAACCCGATGATCTCGGGCGTGATGGCGATCCTGCTCGGCGAAGCGATCTGTTCGGCGTCCTTGCCAATCGCCTGCTGGTTCCTGATGTTCGTGATCGTCAACGCCCTGTATATTCCGTGGGCAGAGGAGCCGGGGCTGGTGAAGCGGTTCGGCGAAGATTATGAGCGGTATCGGCGGAACGTGCCGAGGTGGATTCCAAGGGTGACTCCGTGGAGCGGAAACTGACCAGAATCGTCGCGACGAAAGGCGAGGTCAGCGTGATCGAAGGGTTGAAGCTGTAACGACGTGTCGGTCGTGGCCGTTCTGGGGGAACCGGTGGCCTTCCAGCCGGCAGTGGCTGGCGGCCGCGTGTTTCTGGCGACGAGTTCGGGGAGCCTGTTCTGCGTCGAGACGGGTGATCCGAACGACGACGGCTGGCTGATGTGGGGCGCGAACGCCACACATGACGGGAACACCGCACCGTCGGCCCGTTAATCGGGAAAGGTCCCGGCTTCAGCCCGAGTCCCTGCAACGCATTGACTTGCCCTCCTGCGCACCCTGCCGTAGACTCAGTTCCCCGCACGGGGGACCCCAGGCGGCTCATCTCTCTGATTGGACGAATGCGAACCGTCGCGTTTCCGCGGGCAGGGTCGAATCATTCGCAAAGCCGCAAGCCGATCACCAGTCCCAGAACGAAGGCTCCCATGAATCCAAACAAGGCACTTTGGGAAAAAGGCGACTTCACCCGCATTGCGGCGAGCATGCGCGAAAGTGGAGAGTCGCTCGTCCAGCGCATCGGTGTGTCGAAAGGGCTGAGGGTTCTGGACCTCGGCTGCGGGGATGGAACGACGGCAGTACCCGCGGCGAAACTCGGCGCGGAGGTGCTGGGCGTTGATATTGCGACGAACCTCGTTGAGGCGGGAAACCGGCGGGCCAGGGAGCTTGGCCTCACGAATTGCCAGTTCCAGGAAGGCGATGCGACCAATCTGCACCAACTGCCGGATCGATCGTTTGATCTTGTCGTGAGCATCTTTGGCGCGATGTTCGCACCCAGGCCGTTTGATGTGGCCAGAGAGACGGTGCGTGTGAGCCGGCCGGGGGGTCGAATCGTGATGGGGAACTGGATTCCCAACGATCCGACTCTGGTGGCGCAGATTTTGAAGATCAGCTCAGCCTACACGCCGCCCCCGCCGGAAGGCTTCGTAAGTCCGATGCTGTGGGGGGTCGAGAGCCACGTGACCGAGAGATTTGCCAGCGCGGGGGTTCCGGCAGAAGGAATATCGTTCGCGAGAGAAACGTTTACGTTCAACTTTCCCGGCACTCCCTCAGCGTTTGTGGATGGATTCAGGAAATACTACGGGCCCACCATGAATGCGTTCGATGCCGCAGAAAAGAACGGTCGAGCCGCTGACCTGCAGAAAGAGCTGGAAGATCTGTTCGACAGACAAAACAAGAGCCCGCGCAAGGATACGACGTCCATTCCCGCAACCTTCCTGCGCGTCACTGTTGCGCTTTGAGAAGGTTGCGGTCTTGAGCGGCGGACATGGTGACGCCGCCGCCCTTCGCCACCTGGCCACCCGCGCAAAACGTATGCACGCCCCGGCAGAGCACCACCCGTGCACCCGTGGGCGCAATTGACAATCGAAGACTGCACCGATAGAGTGAAACTTGAACAATCGGCCTGCGACAGGTGCGATTGCTGAGGCAATGACGGCCCATTGGCACCGTGCGGTGCGAGTGGGTTTTTTTGTTCGGCTATGGCAGCCCCGGCCCCGCGAACCGCGCGGAGCGGGGCTTTTTTGTTTCAGGCAGGGCGGCTCGGCCGCCTGATAGTCGTGGCGCGACGACCTTTCAGATGGCGTCGTCCGCCGAAGGCCGATCGTAAATAAATCCCGGAGGTGCGAATCATGAAATCGACAAGCTGCACACGGCTGCCGTTGGTTCTGATCCTGTTCGCCGGCGGCTGCGTCGTCGGCGACGAACTGACGACGTTTACCCTGAATTCCGACGGCTCGGCCGATCTGGTCGTCTTCCGGTCGAATCTCCACTCCACGGAGAACGCGGAACTCAGAGAGAAGGAGCTGGCCGAATACAAAGCGAATTTCGACGCACAGGCGGACGGGGATTTTCGCCGGATCCGGGACGCCGGCGGACAAATCATGCTCACGTCGTGGGTTCGGGCGCAGGCTCCGTTTTCGAACGTCGTCCACGCTCGTTTTCCGGACACGGCGGCACTCGAAAAATACTGGACATTAAAGGATAAAGAAGACAGGCCCCTGATCACGACGCAATTCCAGAAAAACGGGACGCGACACCGGCTGACGTTCCGGATCACCGTCCCGGAGGAAAACGAGCAAGCCCCTGCTTCAGCGGACGTCAACCAACTTCGGCAGGCGCTCGCCAACGGCATTTCGGAGACCCGTTTCGCGGTGACGGAGGGGGCCATCACCACGGCGCGCGGCTTCACGGTCGCCGGCGATCGCCAGTCGGCGCTCCTGAACTCCGCTGAGATTTCGGACTTGATTCGCAAGGGAAAAGGAAAAGCCGAACTCTGGCTGGAATGGGAGTGACTCCCGGGGCGCGTCTGGTTCTTCGTCCCGAGTCTTAGCCCGGGAGCGGCCGGGCCACGTCATTTCGGGCGCGTCGAACCGCAGGATCTTGTCGAGTCGGCTCTGTTTCCGCATCCGCCCTCTGTGGTCAGTCGGTTCCGCGCTACTGCATCAACGCTCGACCGGCCAGAACGGCTCGACTAAGTCCGGTAGCGCACGATGATCTGACGGCAACCCGGGCAGTGCAGCGCCGGACATCGGTATCCCTGCTTGAATCGCGCCAGGATCGGCATCCCCGACTCGTCGCTCACTTGTGAACTGATAAACGGCTCGGCCAGTCGCTCGAGGATTCCGGTGGGCGGATCGCCGTGGTACACCACTAACCCCGCGGGGTTGGCGCCGAAGTGCACAGGCTCCATCGGCTGACCGCAGCTCGGACACGGTTCGTTCGTTTTGATTTCAGGTTGTTCCATCATGCGCTTGAGCCTAACGCAGCCAGAATAACGATTCAATAGGGGTGCTTGACGCCCCCTGCCGTACAGCATTTTCGCCCGGCCCGCGCCCGTCAGCAAACAGATTCCTTAGCCGGTCTACGATGTCGCCCGTGGAACAATTCGCGACTGGCTGACGGCGAATGGCGGCAGAAAAAGTGGTCGCATCCAACGTAACTGACGCAGTTTTCGAAACGTCGGGTTAATCGGAACTTACTTGCGCAGGCTCGCCTTCCGGAATTCTGCCCGCTCAGCGTAGAATTCCAATATGAGCGACGACCGCAACAAATCCAGCGCGACGGCTAACGAGTCTACGGGACGGACGAAACGCACCTGGCTCGGCTGCGCCGTCGTGGCGACCGCCGACAACCTCGTCATCCGTCCGCCGATCGCGTGATTCAGCCTCGTCGGGCTTTTTCTGCTGCTCTCGGTGCTGCTCCCCTGGGCCATGGTCGACGCGGGGCTGCTGGACCGTGCATTGGTGACGCCGATCTCATTGATGATGGCAGGGGGGATAATGTTCTTTGCGATTCTTCTGGGTCGCTGGTGGACGCTCGACCGCACGACCGACTCAGTCCGGTATTTTCCATGGCGGCTCTGCGCGCTGACTGCGATCCGGGGCGTCCGCGTCCTCGAACGCCGCGTCGGAAAACGGAACCTCGAGAGGGCGTGGACCGTCGAGCTGGAGCTGGACGGCGGGACTCAGGTCCGGTTCGCGGGTTTCGCGTATTGGCGCCTCGGCACCCCGCAAGCCCTGGCGCTGGCCACGATCATCGGGGAGTGGTTGAACGTCCCGGTCACGGAAGAGAAGCTGAGTCCCGCGGCCTGATGCTGGCGCACCGGGGAGCTGCGGCCGAACCACACGCCGTCCATTGACGGCGGCGCATTCGCTGATTCCAGGGTCTAAGCTTCCTCAGCCGCCGCGGCAGGTGAGCAGTATCGTTATGACACTCGCACCTGCTGGATTGATGTCAGGAGCAGCGGCGACGTCGTGGATTTGCGATTCTTCCGAGAGGCTGATCGACGCTAACGAGCTGAGTTCGATTCTCAAGCATCCCGTCGAGACCGCGAGCCGTCTTCGGGGCGTGGCCGGATTGCGGATCAAGGCGGCGCCGGGAGCGACCCCGAAATTGAGCACCGTTCAACATGCGGGTTTGCGGCGACGGCTCCTGGCGGGTGCGCTGGCGCAGGATTTTTCCACCGATTTGTGGACGTGCCCGCGCGTGGTGCAGCTCATCGAGCGAGTGTACGGGGTGCATTATCACGTGGACCACATTCCCTATGTCATGAGATCGCTGGGATTTTCTGTCC
>JBLMWR010000987.1:0-3673 GCA_050257335.1 Deltaproteobacteria bacterium
ATCCAGCAGGACGAAGCGCGGCTGGCGGCGTTCGAGCGCCTGGCGGCGCGCGGCGGGGGTTTCGTCGGTCTGCACTGGGGAACCGGCTGCCGCGAGGCCCGCTACGTCGATAAATACGTCCATCTCTTCGGCGGCTGCCACGGCGGCCCCGATCGCAAGTACGCCGTCGTCACGGTGACGACCGAAATCGCGAACGTCAAACATCCGATCATGACCGCCATCGCCCCGGTCACGCTCGAAGACGAATTTTACTACCGCCTGAAGTTCGCCAAACCAGACGATTCGGTCACCCCCCTGCTCCGCGTGCCGATCGACAACGAGCCGCACACCGTCGCCTGGGCCTGGGAGCGGCCCGACAAGGGGCGCTCGTTCGGCTTCACCGGTCTGCACTTCCACAGAACCTGGCGTGAACCCGCCTACCGCCGCCTGGTCGCGCAGGGAATCGTCTGGACGCTGAAACTGCCTGTGCCCGCCGATGGTCTCAACGTCGAGATTGATGGCGACGATCTGAATTTGCCGGAGCCCTGAAGTACGTCAGGCTTTCAGCCTGAGACGATCACAAATCAAACTTTCGCGCGACGCTTGAGGTTAAGCCCGGATTATTCATACTCCCACGAAATGCGGCTGTGCGCCGTAGCAGAACTCGTGAGAGTTCTGACTCCAACGGTAATCGGGGCACCGAATTCTCACGAATTCGGCTACCGCGGCGTGAATAATCCGGGTTAGCGTAACGTTGCGGAATCAAACTTAGCGCCCGGCCAATTCGGCGCACGGGTCAGGCTATAAGCCTGACGTACTTGGCCGCTTGAACCGGGCGGCAAAGCGGACGCTGGGGGCTTCGACGAAGATGTACAACACGTGCGCCGCCACGAGGCTCGCAGCCAGGGCCAGCCCGAGCCACAGCGTGGCCACGGCCGGCGACGGAGAAGTCCCCGAGACCTGCGTTCCCAGCGTCGTCACCACGTGGCTCATTGGGAAATGAATGAGATACAGACTGTACGAGATCTGTCCGAGATATTGCAGGAAGCCGAAGTTGAGCCAGGTCCCCAGCCGGCCCAGCCGGCCGGCGAGGTATGTTGAGACCCCGGCGGCCAGCGCGGCGCACAGGCCGATCGTCAGATCGCCCCCCCAGCCGTGCGTCTGTCCCTGCCAGACAATCCGGCCGGCAAGCGCCGCCGCATAGATCCCGAAAATCGCCGCGGGAATGCGTCCATCCAGGGCCCACCATGCCGATGCTCCTAGGAAAAACATGCAAAAGAAGCGCGTGATCCACATGTCCCCGGAGGGACCGGCGACGAACCAGTTCCACCAGGGATTTTCGCCCGGCGGGAAACCGTTGTTCCAGATAAAGAGCGACGCCAGGGCCAGGGGAGCGAACACAGCCAGGAGCCCAATCGGGCTGGCATCCGCAGGGACTCGCCGGCCGCGGTACGGAAACCGCTGCGCGATCCCCTGCCCTGCGACATACAACAGGTAGAACTGCACCTCGATGCACAGCGTCCAGAACCCGGCCGAGAGGTTGTCGTAGCGCAGAATGTTCTGAAGGTACAGCACGTGCGCTGCCAATAACTGCCAGGAGAGCGCCGGCTCCAGCCTGGAGGGGACATCCAGCGGCGAATCGAAGCCCAGGTGCAGATACAGAATGGCATGCAGGAGCAGCACGAACAGAATCGTCGTCCAGTACGGCGGATCGAGGCGAATCGACCTGCGGAGCGCGTAGTTCCCCAAATACCCCGGAGTCACTCTTGCATTCCGCACGCTGTAGGCGATCACGAATCCGCTGATGACGAAGAAAACCTGGACTCCCATCCAGCCGTGATCGAACCAGCCCTGCAGCAGGCCGGGGATAAACTCGCGGGCTGGCTCGGGGAGCGGGCCATAGCGCGTGATGTGGTAACAGGCGACGCTGAAGGCCGCGACGCCGCGCAGCGCGTCAATGAACGTCGATCGCCCTTCGAATCCGCGCGGTGTCTGGGTCATGATGCCGGTCGGTGCTGAAGCCCGGCACCATCTTAACGCGGAAGGGATTCGCCGGTAATGGAAGCCCCTGCTCCGTCGGGGGGGGCTACCGCTCCGGCTTGGGGACCCGCCCCCCGCGGCGCGGGCCTGCTTTGCGATTCCGCCCGCGCTCGCGCCGTCGCGCGGCGGAGGTCGCCGCCGCCAGCGCCTCGGCGGCCGTCAGCGGCTGGCCCATCTGCTTTTTCGCGGCGATGATCCGGTCGCGCAGTTCGGCGGCCCGCTCGTAATCCTGCGCCTCGGCGGCGGCGAGCATTTCGGCTTCCAGCTCGCTCACGAACTCCTGCGTGACGAACTCGGCCTCGCTGGCGATTCCCGCCGCCTCCTGCGCCACCCGCCGCGCCTCGATTTCCTCCTCGATCCCCTTTTTGATCGCCTTGCTGATCGTCGCCGGGGTGATCCCGTGCTTTTCGTTGTACGCCAGTTGCGCCTGGCGCCTTCGCTGCGTTTCGTCGATCGCGCGTTTCATGCTGTCGGTGATCACATCGGCGTACAGGTACACCTCGGCGTTGACGTTGCGGGCCGTACGCCCGATCGTCTGGATGAGGCTCGTCTCGCTCCGCAGAAAGCCTTCTTTGTCGGCATCCAGAATGGCGACCAGCGAAACTTCGGGCAGATCGAGCCCTTCGCGCAAGAGGTTCACGCCGACGACGCAGTCGAAGGCGTTTTCGCGAAGCTTGCGGAGCACCTCCACGCGCTCGAACGCGTCGAGCTCGGAATGCAGCCAGGCGCAGCGGATCCCCTCTTCCTGCAGGAAGTTCGTCAACTCCTCGGCCAGGCGCTTCGTCAGGGTCGTCACCAGGACGCGCTCGCCGATTGCCGCCCGCTTTCGGATCTGCTCCATCAGATGCTGCACCTGCCCCCGCGCGGGGGCAACGTGAATCACCGGGTCGATCAGCCCCGTCGGGCGGATCACCTGCTCGACCACCTCTCCGCCCGTCTGCTCCAGTTCCCAGTCGGCCGGAGTCGCCGAGACGAAGATCGTCTGCAAGCCCCGCCCGCGCCATTCGTCGAACGTCAGCGGCCGGTTGTCGAGGGCGCACGGCAGCCGGAAGCCGTGCTCGACGAGCGTCGTCTTCCGCGACCGGTCGCCGGCAAACATGGCCCGCACCTGCGGCGCCGTTACGTGCGACTCGTCCACGAACAGAATCGAATCTTTGGGAAAGAAATCGAAGAGCGTGTAGGGAGGCTCGCCCGGTTTGCGTCCCGACAGAGGCCGGCTGTAATTCTCGATGCCGGGGCAGTACCCCACTTCGGCCAGCATCTCGATGTCGAACCGGGTGCGGGCCCCCAGCCGCTCGGCTTCGACCAGCTTCCCCTCGCGGCGGAAATACGCCAGCCGTTCTTCCAGCTCGCCGCGGATTTCGTCGATGGCGCGGTCGATGCGCTCCTGCGGCAGAACGAAGTGCTTGGCGGGGTAAATGTAAATCTCATCGAGCCGGCGCACCTCGGCCCCCGACACCGGGTTGATCTCCGCCAGGCTTTCGATTTCGTCCCCCCACAGCTCGACGCGATAGGCGAACTCTTCGTATGCCGGCCAGCACTCGACCACGTCCCCGCGCACTCGGAACTTCCCCCGCGTAAACTCGAAATCGTTGCGGTCGTACTGGATGTCGATCAATTTGCGCAGCATCTCGTCGCGGTCGATCGTTTCCCC
>JBLMWR010000988.1:0-2801 GCA_050257335.1 Deltaproteobacteria bacterium
CTCGCCATCGGCGATTCGCAGGGAATGCTCTATGCGTTCGACGCGCTGTACGTCGTCGTCAACGGGGACGCCGCCCAGGGGAGCGGATTGTACAAGGTCCGCGACACCGACGGCGACGACACGTTCGACGAAGTGACGCTCCTGAAGAAGTTCGAGGGGGGCGGCGAACACGGGCCGCACGCCGTGCGGCTGGGGCCTGATGGCGCGCTCTACGTCATCGCGGGGAACTTCACCAAACCGCCGGCCGGTTACGATCGGCTCTCGCCGCACCGGAACTTTTCCGAAGACCATCTCCTGAAGCGCAACCCCGACGGCAACGGCTTCGCCACGGGAGTCCTGGCCCCCGGTGGCTGGATCGCCCGGACCGATCGTGAAGGAAAGAACTGGGAACTCTTCTGCGCGGGGTACCGCAATCCGTACGATTTCGATTTCAACCCTGCCGGCGAGATCTTCACCTACGACGCCGACATGGAATGGGACACGGGCACCCCCTGGTATCGCCCCACGCGCGTCAATCACTCGGTCTCGGGGGCCGAGTTCGGCTGGCGCTACGGGACGGGGAAATGGCCGGCCTGTTACATCGACAGCGTCGGCGCCGTCGTCGACATCGGACTGGGATCTCCCACCGGCGTGGAATTCGGGAGCGGGGCGAAATTCCCGGCGAAGTATCAGCAGGCGCTGTACATCAACGACTGGACGTACGGCAAGATGTATGCCGTGCATCTGGAACCGGCCGGCGCCAGCTACACCGCCACCTTTGAAACCTTCGTTTCGGGCAAGCCCCTGCCCCTCACCGATGTGTGCATCAACCGCGACGGGGCGATGTACTTCACGATCGGCGGCCGCAGCACGCAGTCGGGCCTGTACCGGGTGACGTACGCCGGCAAAGAGTCGACGGCGCCCGCACAGCCCGCGCCGAACCCCGCCGCCGAAAAAGCCCGGGCCCTGCGGCGCAAACTGGAATCGTTCCACGCTGGCGTCCATCCGGAAGCGGTCGAGTTCGCCTGGCCGCACCTGAACAGCCCCGACCGGGCGATCCGCTACGCGGCCCGCGTGGCGATTGAACACCAGGATCCGGCCCTGTGGCAGAACAAGGCCCTGGAAGAGAAGCGGGTGAACGCCATGCTGCAGGCGTTCGTCGCGCTCTGTCACGCCGGCACGTCCGAATTGCAGCCGGCGGTGCTCGAGAAGCTCAACTCGCTTCCGTTCCGGCAGCTCACGGAAGAACAGACGGCTGATGCGCTCCGCGTCTACCAGCTCGCCTTCATCCGCCTCGGCGGCGAGCAATCCGGGCAATCCGAAGCGGCGGCGAAAGTCGTCGAGACGCTGAGCCCCCTGTTTCCCGCCCAGAGCGAAATCGTCAACCGCGAGCTGTGCACGGTCCTCACGTACCTCGAAGCACCGGGAATCATCGAGCGGGCGCTGGCGCAACTGGCCGCGGCCCAGACGCAGCAGGACCAGATGTTCTACGTCTTTACTCTCCGCAATCTGAAGAACGGGTGGAGCGAAGCCCAGCGCAAGACGTACTTCGGCTGGGTCGCCCTGGCGCGGGGCTACCGCGGCGGAGCCAGTTTTCAGAAATTCCTCGATCAGCTCCGTGACGACTCCCTCGCCACGCTTGCCGATCAGGAAAAGGAATCGCTGAAAGAGGTGATCGCCGGAAGCGAGAAGGTGGCCGCGGTCAGGCTGACGACGACGCGGCAGTTTGTCCACAACTGGCAGGTCGCCGACTTCGTTCCCCTGCTCGATCGGGCGGCGAAGGGACGGTCATTCGAGAAGGGGAAAGCGGCCTACGAGGCGACGCAGTGTGCGAAATGCCACCGTTTCCGCAACGAGGGAGGCGACACCGGTCCCGACATCACCGGCGTCGGCGGCCGGTTCGACGTCCGCTATCTCCTCGAAGCGCTCATCGAACCCTCGAAGGTGATCTCCGACCAGTACCTCAACTCGGTCTTCGAGCTGGCGGACGGTCGCGTAGTCAGTGGCCGGGTCATCAACCGGACCGCCGAGAGGCTGACCGTCCGCACCGACCCGTTCGCCCGGGAACTGACGGAGATCCGCAAGGCCGACATTGAACACCAGGCGCCGTCGAAGGCGTCGGAAATGCCGCAGGGGCTGATCAACGTTCTGACCCAGGAAGAAATCCTTGATCTGATCGCCTACCTGCGCTCCGGCGGCGACCCGGGGGACAAGGCGTTTCGGGCTCCGTAGGTCGCACCTCGCCGGCGACATCACGCGTGCGCCTCGGCGGCCTGCTTCCGTTCCAGCAGGCGGCGGTTGTAGACGGCGATGGCGTCTTTGCGGCGCAGCATTCCCAGAAGTTTGCCCGGGTCCTGGCTGTCGAGTACGGGAAGCTCGTCGAGGTTCAGTTCGGTGAAGCGGCGCATGGCCGTGTTGAGATCGTCGTCGGGCGCCAGGCGCACGAGATTGGTGGTCATGATGTCGCGGGCCACGGCCAGTTGCCAGAGGGTCTCGTCGTAGAGGTACGAGCGGACGTCGTCGGTTGAAAAGATCCCGACCAGCCGGTCGTCGCCGTCGGTCACGGGAAAGTAATTCTGCCGGGTCTCCGGCAGAAGCTGCAGGATCTCTCGCAGCGACATCGATTCGGAGACGGACTGCCGCTGTCTGAGCGGCACGTCGCGGACATGGATTCCCTCGAGGACGTCGACGAGAAAATCGCCGCGATGAGCGGGAGATTCGAGCCGCGACGGCACCTGCTTCTCGTACAGCGTCCACCGCCGGCACAAGAGAAAGCAGAGCGTCGAGACCCACATCGTGGGAAGGAGCAGCTTGTAGTCCCC
>JBLMWR010000989.1:0-13083 GCA_050257335.1 Deltaproteobacteria bacterium
CGATCTTGCCGCATGAACGAAAATCCAATTGAGGAAGTTATTTTTTTACACGGACTTAACCGCCTCTCCATTCCGATCTAATGCCACGATGGACGATATCGAACCCTTTGTCCCGATGAGCGAACTGGAGCGCCGCTTCGAAAAGGCGCGGGTCCGCGCGGGGCTGGCGCTGGCGCCGCTCCTCTTTATCGGGATTCTCTTCGCTCCGATCGCTCCGCTCCGCGACAAACCCGAGGCCCATCGGCTGGCGGCGGTGATGGCGGCGGTCATCGCGCTGTGGATCACCGAGGCGCTCCCCATGCCTGTCACCGCCGTGCTGGGGGCCGTCGCCTGCACGCTGCTGCGCGTCGCCGACGCCAAAACCATCTTCGCCCCCTTCGCCGATCAGTTGATGTTTCTCTTCATCGGCTCCTTTATGCTGGCGCGGGCCATCTTTCTGCATGGCCTCGACCGGCGGGTCGCGTTCGGTGTCATGTCGCTGGGCTGGGTCGGGGGACGTCCCGGCAGAATTCTGTTCGCCTTTGGCGCTGTCACAGCCTTCATCTCGGCGTGGATCTCGAACACGGCCACGACGGCGATGATGATGGCCATCGGGCTGTCGATGATCCATTTTCTGTTCGACCGCAAAAATATCGCAGTGCTGGGAATCGACCGCCGCTATGCCACGGGACTTATGCTGATCACCTCCTTCGCCGCGTCGATCGGAGGCCTGGCGACTCCGATCGGCACTCCCCCGAACGTTATCGGAGTGGGCCTGATCCGGAAGTTCCTCGGCGTCGAAATCTCGTTCTTTAACTGGATGCTGGTCGGGGTGCCGGTTGTCGTCATCCTGTATTTGTTCCTCTTCGCCTATTTGAACTGGTTCTGCCCGGCTGGGGTCAGAGAGTTGGCCGGCAGCCAGGAGATGCTCAGGAAAAATCGCGACAGCCTGGGGCCATGGACCACGGCACAAATCTCGGTCCTCATCGCCTTTCTGACCACGGTCGTGCTGTGGATCGCGCCGGGGGTTGTAGCACTCGTCAGCGGCGAAGAGAGCGCGGTTTATAAAGCGATGCGCGAACGGCTTCCCGAAGGGGTCGCCGCGCTCATCGGCGCGGGGCTGCTCTTTCTGCTGCCGGGTAAAGACGGCGGCCGCGCCATCACGTGGGGAGAGGCCGTGAAGATCGACTGGGGAGTGGTGCTGCTCGACGGCGGGGGGTTCTCGCGGGGGGAATTGACGCGGCTGACGGGGCTGGCGGATGCGGTGGGGCAGGGCCTGGCAGGCTGGATTCCCCTCAGCGGCGAGTTCGGTCTGCTGCTGGCCTCGACGCTGGTGGCGACGCTGTGTTCTGAAACGACTTCAAACACCGCCTCGGCAAACATCGTCATTCCCCTGGTGATCTCGCTGGCGCGCGCCGCCGGGGTCGATCCTCTCACTCCCGCCCTGGGGGCGACATTCGGCGCCAGCCTGGGTTTCATGCTTCCGGTCTCGACGCCATGCAACGCCATCGTGTACGGCACCGGCTACATCCCGCTGACGAGAATGATCCGCTACGGCCTGTTGCTCGACGTGGTCGGCGTGGCCGTCATTGTGGGCCTGCTCTATGTTCTCGCGCCGGTGATAAGGTGATGGGCCTTGCTACGCACCGTTTCGGTGACTTGCTATCATCATCGCCGTACATCGAAATTTCCTGAAATTCAGCCTGAAAACAAGTCCCTCCCATGCCCGACGTCCGCACGCGGTTTGCGCCAAGTCCCACGGGGTACATGCACATCGGGGGGATGCGCACGGCGCTGTTCAACTGGCTGTGGGCCCGGCATTGCGGCGGGCAGTTCATCCTGCGGATCGACGACACCGATGTGGCCCGGAACCAGGAGCAGGCGCTGGGGCCGATCCTGCGGGCCTTTCGCTGGCTGGGGCTCAACTGGGATGAAGGGGCCGAGGTCGGCGGGCCATACGGGCCCTATTACCAGTCGCAACGGGGCGAGTTGTACCGCGCGGCGGCGGCGAAGCTGGAAGCCGCGGGGCGGGCGTATCGCGATTTCGCGACGAAGGAAGAGATCGACGCCGACCGCAAACAGGCCGAGCGCGAAAAGCGGCCGTACATCAACATCCGGCGGTCGCTGGAGCTGACGGCGCAGCAGAAGGCGGACCTCGCGGCACAGGGTCGGCTGTGGGTGCTGCGGTTTCTGATTCCGCGCGATCAGAAGGTGGTCCTGGACGACCGCATCCGCGGGCGCGTGGAATGGGACGCCGCGCTCCTCCCCGATCCGGTCATTCTGCGGGCCGACGGCTCGCCGCTCTACAACTTCGCCACCGTTATCGACGACGCGCAGATGCAGATCACGCATGTGATCCGCGCGGAAGAGCACCTGTCGAACACGCCGATTCAGGTGCTGCTGCATCAGGCGCTGGGGAACGCGCTCCCCGAATTCGCCCACGTCCCCTACGTCGCTGCTCCGGGGTCGAAGGAGAAACTGAGCAAGCGGAAGATCGAGCAGTACCGCAAGAATCCGCAGTTTCAGAAGATGTTCGAGAAGGCGGACGAGGTCTTTCCGCAACTGGGGCTGGTCGGCTCGGCGGCGCTCGACCCGGTGATGGTCGAATACTACGAAAAAATCGGCTATCTCCCCGAAGCGGTCCTGAACGCCCTGGGGCGAATCGGCTGGTCTCTCGACGAAACGACGGAGATCATGTCGCTGGCGACCATGATCGAGCATTTTACGCTCGACCGGGTGGTGAAGGCCCCCGCCGGGTTCGACCCCGATAAGCTCTACAGCTTTCAGGGGCACTGGATGAAGGAGCTTCCCCTGGAAAAGAAAGTCGCCGGGTGCCTTCCCTATCTGGTGCAGTCCAAGCTCATTTCCGAGCCGGCCTCGGACGAAACGAAGGTGTTCGTCGAGGCGGTGATCGTCGCCCTGGGGGAGCGGCTGAAGGTCTTCAGCGACATCCTGGCGGCCCGGTTCTTCTTCCGCGACGACTTTGCGTACGACGAAAAGAACTTCGACAAGCGGGTGAAGAAGGAAGGGGTGCCGGCCCACCTGGCGGCGTTCAGAAAGCGGCTGGAAACGGTCGAGCCCTTCGCCGCGGCGGCGATCGAAGCCGCTCTGCACGCCTATTGTCAGGAAACCGGCGAGCAGACCGGGACGCTGATTCACGCCCTGCGGCTGAGCACCACCGGCCAGCCAGTCGGCCCGGGGGTGTATGATTGCCTCGTGCTTTTGGGTCGCGCCAGGTCGCTGGCGCGGATCGACGCGGCCCTCAAAAAGGCGGCGCAGCGCGGGAGCGGGGAGTAGAAGAGCGGGGCAGTGCAGGAGATAAGTTTATCGCGAGAGGCGCGACCCGAAGCCCACGGGCGGGCACTGCCGCGATGAGCGGTGGTCCCCGTGGGTTCCCCGGCTGCGGCGCCGTAAATTCGCGCCTCGCTCGAACGCTCATCAGGCACCGAACGCACATGCCTCGTCTCGCCCAGCATGATGACTGAATTACGACCGCTTTTCGATCGGGATGAACTTGCGTTCGGTGGGGCCGGTGTAGATCTGCCGCGGGCGATTAATGCGGCTGGTGGGGTCGTCGCGAAGCTCTTTCCAGTGGGCGATCCAGCCGGGAAGCCGGCCCAGGGCGAACATGACGGTAAACATGTTCGTCGGAATGCCCATGGCGCGATAGATGATGCCGCTGTAGAAATCGACGTTCGGGTACAACTTGCGTTCCACGAAATATTCGTCGTGCAGCGCCACCTCTTCGAGGTGCTTGGCGATTTCGAGGAGCGGATCGTTGATCCCCAGGAGCCCCAGCACCTCGTCGCATTTCTTGCGGAGGATGATGGCCCGCGGATCGTAATTCTTGTAGACGCGGTGCCCGAACCCCATCAGCTTGAAGGGCGACTTCTTGTCCTTGGCCATGGCCACGAATTTCTTGTAGTCTCCCCCGTCGTCCCGGATTTTTTCGAGCATCTCCAGAACTTCCTGATTGGCGCCCCCGTGCAGCGGGCCCCACAAGGCGCAGATCCCCGCCGAGATCGACGCGTACAGGTTCGCCTGGCTGCTCCCCACGAGCCGCACGGTCGACGTGCTGCAGTTCTGCTCGTGGTCGGCGTGCAGAATGAGCAGGGCGTTGAGGGCGTCTTCGAGGACTTTGGGGACGGCGTACGGCTCGGCGGGCACGGCGAACAGCATGTGCAGGAAGTTCGCCACGTACGACAGCTCGTTGCGGGGGTAGATCATCGGCTGCCCGATCGACTTCTTGTACGCGTACGCCGCGATCGTCTTGAGCTTCGCCAGCAGCCGCACGATGTTCTGATCGGGTTCCGACCTGGGATCGTCGGAGTAGTACGTGGAAAGCGACGAGACCATCGACGACAGGATGGCCATGGGGTGCGCCGTCGGCGGAAATCCCTCGAAGAACTTCTTCATGTCTTCGTGGATCATGCTGTGATACGTCAGCCTGCGCCGCCACTCGGTCAGTTGCTGGCGGTTCGGAAGCTCGCCATAGATCAGGAGGTAGCTGACTTCTGCAAACGAGGCGTTCTCGGCGAGCTGCTCGATGGGATAGCCGCGGTACCTCAGAATTCCCTTTTCGCCGTCGATGAAGGTAATCGCGCTCTTGCACGAACCGGTGTTGCCGAACCCCGGATCGAGGGTGATCGCGCTGGCACTGGATCGCAGGCTCGAGATGTCGATCCCGACTTCCCCTTCCGTCCCGATCACCGTCGGAAATTCGTAGTCCTTCCCGTCGAGATTCAGCCTGGCAGCCTTTGCCATCATGCTTCTCCGGCCTGTGCGATAAAAAACCAGTCCAGCTCCGCCGATTATGGCAGGCTTTGTCAAAGTTACAATGGTCGCCCGAACGGCGTAAGTATCGTGTCCGAAACGGTCGATACTCTCTCCCGTATGCCCTTCCCATCCTCCCCCGCCCCCGATGTCCCGGTGATCTTTCCGGACGAAAAACCGCCCGTGATTCACCCCACGGCGGTCGTATCGCCGAAGGCGCGACTGGGGGACGGAGTTTCCATCGGTCCCTTCTGCGTCGTCGAGGACGATGTGGAAATCGGCGCGGGGACCGCGGTGGGTCCCCATGTGACGATCCTGCGATTCACCACTCTGGGACCGGCCTGCCGGGTGCATTCCGGGGCGGTGCTGGGAGACCTGCCGCAGGATCAGCGCTTCCGCGACGCCGTCAGTTATGTGCGCATCGGGGCCGGATGCGTGATTCGCGAGGGGGCGACGGTGCATCGGGGCACGGAGCCGGGTTCGGCGACAGTCGTCGGCGATGGCTCGCTGCTGATGGCCGCCAGCCACGTCGGTCACAACGCCCGGGTTGGAAGAAAGGTCACGCTGGCCAACGGCGCTTTGCTGGCCGGCTACTCGGAGATCGACGATTTCGCATTTCTCAGCGGACATTGCCTCGTCCATCAGTTCACCCGGGTGGGGATGCTGGCGATGATGTCGGGAGGCTCGGCGGCCCAGATGGATGTCCCCCCCTTCTGCATCACGCAGAGCCTGACCACGAACTCCGTCGTCTTCCTGAACGTTGTGGGCCTCAAGCGCTTCGGGATGCCGGCTGACGAACGGCGGGCGCTCCGGCGGGCCTTCGACCTGCTTTACCGCTCGGGGCTTTCGGTCCCTTCGGCGATCGCAGCCATCGAAGGGGAGATCGACACCCCCTCGGCCCGCGAGCTGTGCCGGTTTCTGCGGTCGTCGAAACGCGGGATCTGCAAGTTCTTCCGCGACGAACGGCGGCACGAAGAACCCCGCGACGACGCGCTGGCGGCGTAGGTCCCGCCCGGCCCGGTAGCATGGGCTTCCAGGCCCGTGCGTCCGCGTTGAATCCTTTGTCGAGGTGGGAAGAGGCGGTTTTTCCAACCGACGGGTCCCGCCAGAGTCACGCACGGGCCTGGAAGCCCATGCTGCGGCGCCTGCCGCGGGCTTTCTCTTCCCCGGCGTCTCCTCTAGAATCGGATGAGTCATTTTCTCTCGTCCACAAGGGAAGATCGTTTGATGTCCGCGTCCAGCGTTTCTCCGGCGGCAGGGCAGGCCGCGGCCAGTGCCCATGTTCCTGATGCATCGGGGCGATTCGGCGAATTCGGGAGGCGATTCGTCCCCGAGACCCTGATGCACGCCCTCGAGCAATTGACCAGCGAATATTCGCGAGCCAAAGCCGACCCTGTCTTTCAGAACGAACTGGCAGGACTGTTGCGGCATTATGTGGGCCGCCCCAGCCCGCTCTATTTCGCTAAGAGGCTGACCGAGCTTTGCGGCGGGGCGCGAATCTACCTCAAGCGCGAAGACCTCAATCACACCGGGGCGCACAAGATCAACAATGCCATCGGCCAGGCGCTCCTCACGAAGCGGATGGGAAAGGCCCGCGTCATCGCCGAGACCGGGGCGGGACAGCACGGCGTCGCCACCGCCACCGCCTGTGCGAATTTCGGGCTCCCCTGCGTCGTTTACATGGGGGAGGAAGACATCCGCCGGCAGCGGCTGAACGTCTTCATCATGCGGACCATGGGAGCCGAAGTCCGCCCCGTCACCAGCGGCTCGCGCACGCTCCGCGACGCCATCAACGAGGCCATGCGCGACTGGATGGCGTCGGTCGACAGCACGCATTACATCATCGGCTCGGTCGTCGGTCCGCATCCCTTTCCGATGATGGTCCGCGATTTTCAGGCGGTGATCGGGCGCGAGACGCGCGAGCAGTGCCTCGAGCAGATCGGCCGGCTCCCCGATGAAGTCGTTGCCTGCGTCGGGGGTGGTTCCAATTCGGCGGGAATGTTTTATCCCTTCATCGAAGATGCTCCGGTGCAGTTGACCGGAGTCGAACCCGGCGGCCGGGGAAACGCCCCCGGCCAGCATGCGGCATCCCTCAGCTACGGCGTCAAAGGGGTGCTGCACGGCAGCTACAGTTACGTCCTGCAGGACGCCGACGGGCAGACCCTCGACGTGCATTCGGTCTCCGCCGGCCTCGACTACCCCGGCGTCGGCCCCGAGCACAGCTACTGGAAAGACACCGGCCGGGTGAAATACACTCCCGTCAGCGACGCCGAAGCGCTGGCGGCGTTCGACAAGCTCGCGAAGCTGGAGGGGATTCTGCCGGCCCTCGAAAGCTCGCACGCCGTCGCCCACGTGATGAAGACCGCGGCCTTGCGGAAAAAAGACGACGTAATTGTGATCTGCCTCTCCGGTCGCGGCGACAAGGACGTATATGAAGTCGCGCGCTTGAGGGGCGAATCGATTTAACATTTTCCAAGCCCACGAGCGGGCACCGCCGCGATGAGCGGTGGTCCTCGTGGGTCCGCGCTGCTGACGACGTTCGCTCTGAAACTTATAACGTGGCAACCCCTTCACGCATCGACGAAACCTTCTCGCGACTCCGCGCCAAAGGGCAGATGGCCTTCATGCCCTTCGTGACCGCCGGCGATCCAGACCTCGCCACGACGCAGAAAGTCGTGCTCGAGCTGGCTGCCCGGGGGGTCGATCTGATCGAGATCGGCTTTCCCTACAGCGGCCCGATCGCTGACGGTCCGGTGATTCAGGCGTCGTACACCCGCGCGCTGGCAAAGCACCTGCACGTCAGCGACGTCTTCGCCGCGGTCAAATCACTGTCGCGAACCGGCACGGCTCCGCTGCCTCCCCTCGTGGCGATGGTGGCCTACGCGATCATCTTCCGCACCGGTCCCGAGAAATTCGTCCGCCAGGCGCGGGACGCCGGTTTTGCGGGGCTGATCGTCCCTGACCTGCCTGCCGACGAAGCCGGCGACATGGCCCCTCTCGCGCGATCCAGCGGCCTCGACCTGGTCGAACTGATCGCCCCCACGACGACCCCCGCGCGGACAAAGCGGATCCTCGAAGCGGCCAGCGGTTTCATCTACTGCATCTCGGTCGCCGGGACGACCGGCGTCCGCGACCAGTTGCCCCCCGAGCTGCGCGAGCAGCTTCAATGGCTCAGGACGCAGACGAAGCTTCCGCTGGCGGGGGCTTCGGCATCAGCCGCCCCGATCAGGTCGAGAGCCTGCGGGGCCTGGCAGACGGCGTCATCGTCGGCTCGGCCCTCGTCCGGCACGTGGCCGCGATTGCGGACCAGAAGACGACCGTCGAAACGGCCTTGCAGAACGTCGGCCGACTGGCTGCCGAAATGGTCGCCGCCACACACGGCGCGTGAAAGCCGGATTATTAAGTTCCGGCGAAGGTCTCGCAGCGTGTCGTAGCAGAACTCGTGAGAGTTCTGGCCGCAACGGCAATCGCGACACTGAAGTCTCACGACTTCAGCTACCGTATGGCGAATCGTCCGCGCCAAAGGGAACCGTCCGGCCGAAAATCGGGGCCGAGAATGAATATCTATGTCTGTATAACGCCAGAAAATTGCGCGGGCTGAAACGGAGGGCAGACGGGCGTCCGCATCTCATTTGTTCAGTGGCATTTACGCCGTCGGGCGGCGATGAATTGGCGCCCTCCATTGTCCGGAGCCAGTACGCTGTTTTTCTCCCGGAATTCGACGGAACATCATGTGCCAAAGTGAATTCCGTCGTCAGGGATATTATTCATCCGGGCGGCGTCTTTATACATGAACGACGGCCGATTGAATCTGGGCAATTCAAAGAAAAGAGGGGACGCGGCTCGCCGATCACGAATCGAGCTGCGTCCCCATTCTGCTCGCCAGGGGCAAAACCGAAGTTATTTCGAGTCGCCCGCCACACTCGCCTTTTTCAATCGCCCTTCTTCGAAAGGACCGTACCACAGACTTTCCGGTCGCTCTCCCGGTTTGTTGAGGATGACCTGGACGTACTCGACCTTCAGTCGGGAATCGCGATAGACGACGAACTCGCGTCCCGACTCGCCGCGGTCCGTTTTGTCGGTGACTTCCATCCGGCTTTTGTCGGTGGGCGTGCCTCCCTGGGCGCGGATGGCGTCGTTCCTGCGCGCAATTTGCAGATCGACGAGGACGGCGGGATCAGTCAGCTTCAACTTCTCGTTCAGCTCGACGCCGCGGAACGGAAACACCGGTGGCGGAGGCGCCGGCTCGCCGCGGGGCGCTGCGGGGGCGGACGGAGGCCAGAGCCGGTCCAGCGGCTCGTCGGGCTTCGCCACACGGGCGACGTACACGATCCGCCGCAATGTCCTGCCGCCTTTGACCTGGTGCCCCTCCCACAGCGTCCGGTACTGAGTCGTGACTCTGACGGGGCTGACGATGTTCGACTGTGCATGTTTCGTCCAGACCGAATAGACGACCTCCAGGCGCGCTCCGGCAGGCGACTCCACCTCCCCTTCGTCTTTAATGTCGCCGGGCTCCAGATGACCCGCCGTGACTTGCGTGGGACGGCAAATCGTCCGAAGCTGCACCTGCTCGCCGACGGCCTGACCATCAAACTTCAGATCGAAATACTTCGTGCCGGGCTCCGGCGCCCGAGCGGCGTGCTGTGCCACGATCCGACCGTCGGCGACGACGTACCAGCCGTGAACAAACCGCAACGGTTCCGCGGCACTCACGCTGGAACCGTCGATGCGGCAGGCAAGCCCGGTCGGCGGAGGGACGGCATCCGATTCGACGAGCTTCAGGAACGCCTGATAGTACTCCCTCCGCCCGCCATGCTTGACGACGTGGGCCAGCGCCTCGCGCGCCGCCGTCACGACGCGTTCGTCAACCGGCTCGGGAAGCTCGTTCCAGTGTTCGATATAAGCCCGGACGGTTCGTTCCGACGTATCACCGGCCAGCTTCGTTCCCGGTTCAATCAGCTTGACGAGCGTCGGGACCGCGATCTCCCCCAGACGGACCAGACCCCAGAGCGCCTCGCCATTGGATGGGGCCATCCGCGCGAGAACCCCAATGGCACGCTCCCCTCCGAAATCGGCGATCGAATGAGCCACTGCGTCGCGGGTAAGCTCCCCCGGCACCCTGGCGATCGCCTCGAACTCCGATTCCGCGCCGATGTATGTGACGAGTTTGATCGCCGCGATCATCTGCTCGAAGGGAATCCCCGCCGGTTCCCGCACCATTTTCGCGAGCGGGGCCAGATAGCGGCTGTAGTCGATGTCGTAGTGGGGCATGGCCCGGCCTGACTGACCCGTCAGGGCCTCGATCTCGAAGCGAATCGCGCGGCACGCGTCGTCGCGCTCCCGCGCCGACCCCTCCGTGAGCTGATATAACCGGTATTCCTGCTCGGCGATCCTATGGAGAAACCAGAGCAGGGACCGATACGGCTCCGGCCGCCGGCCGAGGCAGGTAATCGTTCGAGTTTTCCCGTCGCGGACCAAGCTGATCTTCACCTCGCCGGCATCGGTGTGCAGCGCCGGGCCTTCGCCTCCGGCCGCCGTCAGCCAGTCGGTCTTCACCAGCAGTCGTTCGAGTTCGGCCATTCTCCGGCCATTGAGCTGCGATTTCAGAACGGCTCCCGGCCACGCCGGATCGGCGCCGCGCGCCGGTTGGTCGCCGATCACATACAGACACGAACCCTCCCCGTCGATTCGGACCTGTTGCGGGGGCTTGCGCGAGAGTGGGGCCTTGAACGACGCGGTGACGCTCTCGAAAGCGACAACGTCGTCGTCATCATCATCCCGCGCACCGGCAGCGGCGGCCTTGGCGTCAGCACCGATCTGGGGAACGGCGACTTGTGGCGCCGGGTTCTTCTGTCCGCGATCCTCCGGGTTCTCGGCTGTGAGCGGTCGCGAGAACGCGATGGTCGCCGGAAGTGTCAGCAACAGCACGAGGGCAAACCGGCGAGGCATGGTCAGTTCTCCTGTCTCGATGCGATTGTACCAAAGTCGCGCGGCAGCGAACGCCACGTCCATGCGTCCGGCTCTCGGTAGCGTCGGCACCTCCGGCAGACCAGGACGTGCGGGGATGATGCAATGCAAGTGCTGGAGTTGACCACTTCGCCGGATTCGTCCGCAGATCGTCATCATTTCGCAATCGCTCCCCGCTGCACCGTCGGACAAAAGCTTACCGTTCGCCGAAGTTGGAGGGCGTCTTATGCGGCAATTGCCGCCGAAATTCCTCGACGGCGGCGTCGCTGACCCGCGTTCCCTTCAGACTCAGGACGATCAGTTTCTTGAGCGGCTTGAGGTGCTCCATCCCGGCATCGGTCACGTCGAGCCGATAGAGCCCGAGCGACCAGACTTCGGTCAACCCCCTCAGGTGGACCAGTCCGGCGTCGGTGACGCGGGTCCCGCCCAGGTTCAATTCTTTGAGGTTCGTCAAACCGGCAATGCGCCGTAATCCGTCGTCACCGATCTTCGTTCGACCTAGATCAAGGCGTTCCAGACGCGTCAACCTTTGAAGATGCGCCAGCCCCGCATCGGTCACCGCAGTCAGGTTGAGGTCCAATTCGCGAAGTTCAGTCAATCCCCCAATATGTTCCAGCCCCGCATCGCCGACCTGACTCGCGTCATGCAATGACAGGCGCTGGAGTTTCTTGATCCCGGCCAGGTGAGCCATCCCCGTGTCGCTCAATCGTTCGGTGTACGACAACGCCAGTCCCTTGAGACCTTCCAGTGCCTCAAGCGTCGCCACGGATTCGTCTGTCGCTCCGTCAACTGCCAGCGACTCGAGCCGAACCAGCGAGCGAAGACGGCGAACAGCTTCCGGCGTGACCTGCGATGCGTTGAGTCCCACAGCGGTGAGCCCCTCGAGCCGTTTCAAATGGGCAAATCCGGCGTCGGTGACGCGTGACCGTCCCAGCCTCACCAAAGTGGTCTTGGGCAATCGTTCGATCTTTGCCAGCAGCTCCGCATCCCCATCCTGCTCTGTCAGTTCCAAGGAGTCGGGTGGTGGTTGATTGTTCCGCGCCGCCGAACGCGGCTTGCCTGCAGCGGTGACAATCGGAGAGGGTTTCCCGGGTGCCGATGGTGCGTTGCTCTGGACAGCGGGGCCGGACGGGGGACGCGGCTCCTGATCGGCTGCGGGCTCGCCCGGGAGACGTTCGGCACGCTTTGCCACCGCGCGGGGCGGCGCCCGCTCGTCGCTTCGGGCGCGGGGACCGGAGACCGCCGGACCATTGGCGGCCGGTTTCTCCCGGCCCGGCTGAAAATGATTCCAGACGGGGACGAGCAGCACGACGATGGCCGCGGCACAACTGACGGCCACAAAAATCCTCGCGGCGGGGCCTCGACGTTTGACGGGCTGTTGCTGCAGCACCGCCTGCCGCGCCCGGGCGATCGCCCGGGCGCTGGCATCGGCAGTCGGTTCCACCTGCGCCAGTTCTTCGAGTCTCTCGATCACCGTTTTGTCGCTAATTTCGTCCACGGGGTTGTTCCTGCATGTCGTGAAGTTTCCGGTCCGCTGCGAGCCGGTTGCGCAACCGCCGAATCCCCTTGTGGCACAGCGCGCGGACCTGATGCGGGGTCTTGTTCAACTGTTCGGCGATCGACGGGAACGACTGTTGTTGAATGTAGCGCATGACCACGGCATCTCGCTGGAGACCTTTGAGCGTGCCGACCATTTCCAGCACCTTTTCCATCTGCTCGCGGGCCGCCATTGTCTGCAGCGGCGGAACGGCGTTCTCTGCCACATCCTCGATTTGTTCAAGTCCGACCGCCGCCGGTTTCCATCCCCGCCGCCATTCAAACGCCAGATGAACGGCGGCGCGGAAGGCATACGCCGTGCGATTCGCGGCCCCGGCGAAGCCCGCCGAGCGGTGTAGCCTGAGGAACAGCTCCTGCAACAGGTCTTCGGCGACATCGGCGCGCAGCGTCAGCCGCAGAAGCAGTGCGTGAAGTCTCTGCCCTGAATCCCGCAGTACGGCAAGGACCCTCTCGGTGTTGTTCTGCAAGGCATCGGCCAGTGCGAGGTCGCTATTAGTATGATGGGCCCGCCGCCCGCGGCGCAACCGGCGTTTCGAAAAAAAATAAAAATTTCAGGAAGTGCCGTCTGCGTCGACAGAATTTCCGTGGAAAGTGCCACCCATAATCCCGCCCTTTGCCGCCCCACGCCGCTCACGTTGGGCCACGTGGCGACAGGTCACCCCGGTCTGCCCCAACTGCCACCAACGAGACAACGCCCCGACGTGGGGCGTTGTGACGCACGACGCCGATAACCGCCGTTCATGACGAGCTTTGCGTGAAATCCGGGGTGGCGTAAAAGTCGCGGTACCAGTACACCAGGGAGCAAAG
>JBLMWR010000990.1:0-4292 GCA_050257335.1 Deltaproteobacteria bacterium
GCCCGCCAGTGCTTGTGCCCGGCGAGCGCGGCAAGGCTGTCCACGTTTTCTTCGGCACGGACGACGACGCTGCCGCCGTCCCCGCCGTCCCCGCCGTTCGGCCCCCCGCGCGGGACCTTAAACTCATGGCGGAAGCTCATGCAGCCGTCGCCGCCGTCTCCCCCTTTGACGAAAATCGTGATGCAGTCGAGAAACATGGCAAGCGGTACGATCGGTCCTCGAATTGAATCAACGATGGAAACGGGGCTCGAACGCTGAATTTTAGAGGGCCGCAGAACGCACGGCAATACCGTGCGACCGCAGGCAGCGTCCGAATTTGCGAGCCCAGTGCCCCGGCCGCTCCGCAGCGGCCGGGGCACTTTCGCGCGGCCTTCGCCAATCAGGACGCCACCCGGCCGCACGATTTCGCCAGGTCGCGCGATCGCGATCTTTTCAGGAAATCGCAATTCGTCATCAGTTCTTCACACTTCTTTAACTTCTGGCCGGTAGGGTGTTCGCTGTCGCAGAGGGACCGTGCGGCGCACCGGGGCTTGGAGCTGGCGAACACCGGAAGTGGCAGGCCAGCCGACAGTTTCGCAGGGTGATGAACGGATTTGTAGAAAACTTCGATTCCTCACGAACCACCCACAATACGTTAATACCTCGCTGCTAAACTCCCGGCTCGTCGTCTGAAAAGTGCGTGGATCTGTCGTCGCGTCCGGCATGTGTACAGTTCCAGGAATATTCTTCAACTTAAGGAGAACCAATGAAGTCAATGAGCCGCAACCCGAAAAAGCGCGTGGGGTTCACGCTGATCGAGCTGCTGGTGGTGATCGCCATTATCGCGGTCCTCGTCTCGCTGCTCCTTCCCGCCGTGCAGCAGGCCCGCGAGGCGGCCCGGCGGTCGCAGTGCCAGAACAACCTGAAGCAGATCGGCCTGGCGATTTACAACTATGAATCGTCCTATACCCGCTACCCCAGCTCGGGGGAAAGCACGAACGAGACGCTGGCGATCCGTCAGATGTTCCCGGTCGCGATGCACGTCGCCATCCTGCCGTTCCTTGATGAATCGGCGATCGCCGACGCGTGGAATTACAACTTCCACTACACAAACTCCGCGAACTCCAACAACGCCGCCCTTTCCAGGACGCAGCTTCCCAAGTACATCTGTCCCACCAATGCCAATACCCAGCCTGACGCTCTCAACTACGGGAACACGGACTACATGCCGATCGCGTACGTCGACATCAATCCCGCGACCGGATTTCGCAACGCCTCCGGCGGCGGCAGCCTGAACTCCGACATGGGGGGAGCCTTGGGTTTCTGCCGAAAGATCGGCGACATTATTGACGGAACGAGCAACACCATGCTGGTGATCGAAGACTCGAGTCGCCCGACGCAGACGGCCGGCCACTATAACCAACAGGCGGTAACGCTCGGGGCCGCCAACGCAGGCTGGCTTGCGTCATTTGATACGACTCAATTGTTCGCGGCGCCGGACGTCGTTCCCGGCACGTTCGGCGGGCCTTACGGTGCGCCGAATCGCTGGGCCGATCCCGATAACGGCAGCGGTGTTTCGGGGCCCCCGACGCAGGATCCGAATTCGCCCTTGTACCTCGGCAGTTTGACGCAAATCATCAACAATTGGAAAACGCCGCTCGGCGGCCCCGCGCAGTGCCCGTGGGGCATCAACAACTGCGGGCCGAACGACGAACCGTTCAGCCAGCATCCGGGCGGATGCAACGCGCTGTTCGGGGACGGCCGAGTTCGTTTCCTCGCGGAAAACACCAACATTCTGGTGATCCGCGCCCTGTGCACCCGCAAGGGTAAGGAACCGATCAGCGACTTCTAAGCCTGGCAACTTCCAGGCGGGAGATGTGAAATTCGCGGGCTATATGAGAGATGCCCTGAGGTTTCGGTTCATCGTGTTCCGCGATGAGCCGGACCTCGGTCGTTTCCTTGTTTCTCCCTGGTCGCAATTCCCCCAGGGAGTCGATTGTTGCGGCCTGAAACGGTTCGATTCGGATGAGACCGGGACGGCTGCAGTCCCGTCCCGTGGTTCGTTTTACGAGACCTTATGAGGTTCCCATGACACGCTTTTTCCTGGCTTTCGTTCGCACGCGTGCGTGCGCTCTTTGCGCGTTTGCGTGCCTGGCGGCGTCTGGCTGCGGCGGCCAGGCCGAGGTTCCAGAGCTGGTTCCTGTGACGGGAAAAGTGACGTTTGGAGGCCAGCCTCTCGCAGATGCCCTGGTGGTGTTCATGCCCGCGGACCCCTCGGAAGAGGAGGGAATGACCGACATCGTGCGCCCCACCGCCAGGACGGACGCCGACGGGAGTTATGAATTGGCCTGGAACGACAACACCGGTGCTCCGCCGGGGAAATACAACATCATCATCATGGCGTTCAAGCCCCGGGGTGAAACCGATGACACTGAAGAGCGACCGGCCAGTCTGATCCCGGAGAAGTATGGCGATCCGAAAGCTTCGGGCCTGGCGCGCGAAGTCAAGGACGCCGGAGACAACGTCATCAATTTCGACCTGCAATAGGGTCTGCCGGCGGCTGGAGCCGGGTCACTCCGTGACCCGGCGGTCTTGGCATGAAGTGACTTCCTGGGACACAAGTCGCATGGTCGGGCCAAGAACCGCACGTCTCCAGGCAAGTCCGGGCGGTTGGCAGCCGCCGGACCGTGCTTGTCGAAGATTCATCCGTTGAGGCGTTCTCTGGCGCCGGGCAGGTTGAGATCGAGCGGTTCGTCCCCGAGCACGACAATCTCGCGGGTCTCGGGCTCGTCGGGCACATCCTCTGCGGCGCCGCCGCGCGAGCGGTAATAGATCTTGATCGGGATTTCCGGAAAGGGGAGCTCTTCGTGGAACGCTCCCAGCAGATAGCGCCGCCAGCCCTTGTCGATCAGCCGCGGTTCGTTGCATTTGACGACGATCGTCGGAGGGGCGGTGGCGATCTGCGTGGCGAAAAAGATTTTGGCGCGGCGATTCGACCGCATGGGGGGATGGTTCCGTTCGATGATCCGCTCGAGGACCTCATTCAGCTTCGCGGTCGGCACGCGAATGCGGGCCTGTTTGGCGATGGCTTGCGCCAGGTTGACCAGCTTCTTGACGTTCACTTCTTCTTTGGCGGTGATGAAAGCCACCGGGACGTAGCGCATGGAACCGAACGAATCGAGCAGGTACTTCGACCACTTTTCGGTGATCATCCCCGCTTCCTGTCCCAGGTCCCACTTGTTGACGACGAAAATGCACGGCTTATGCTGATCGGCGATCTCCCCCACGAGCTGCTTGTCCACCGCCGAAATCGTCTGCGAGGCGTCGAAGAACATGAGCACGACGTCGGCCCGGCGGATGCTGCGCAGGGCCCGCGTGAGACCGTAGAATTCGATGTCATTCGCCAGGCTCTTGCGTTTGCGAACGCCCGGCGTGTCGATGGCCACGAACGCTTTGCCGTCGAACTCGAAGCGCACGTCGACGCTGTCGCGCGTCGTCCCGGGAATTTCGCTGACGATCATCCGCTCGCTGTGCGCCAGCGCGTTGATGAAAGTGCTTTTCCCCACGTTGCGGCGGCCGACGATGGCCAGTTTCAGCTCCGGGTCGGCGGCGATTTTTTCGCCGTCGGCCTGCTCCAGTTCTTCGGCCTGGGGAAGCGCCTTTAAAATCGCCGTCAGAAGCTTGTCGCGGTTTCGTTCTCCCAGGACGCTCGTGCACACCAGGGGGGCGTCGGCCAGTGCGTGAAATTCGGCGACTTCCTGGTCCATTTTTGGCGAATCGCATTTGTTGACGACCAGCAGGACGGGTTTGTTGATCTTGCGCAGGCGGTCGGCGACCTGGCGATCGAGGGCCACCAGCCCGGCCGAGACGTCGACGACGAACAGGATCAGGGTCGCTTCATCAATGCCGGCGTCGATCTGCCGCTCGATGTCTTCGCTGAGATCGTCCGAATCGACGATCCCGATCCCCCCCGTGTCGACCAGTTCGAAATAGCGATCATCGGCGTGCATCAGGTACGTAACGCGATCGCGGGTGACGCCGGCGGTGGGCTCGACGACCGAGATGCGCTTCCGGGCCAGCCAGTTGAGCAGCGAGCTCTTTCCCACGTTGGGACGGCCGACAATGACAACTTTGGGAACACTCATACAGCGTATTGTATTCCGCAGGCCGGTTCATTTACAGTACGGGTCGCTGTCTGGTCCGATAACGGTGCATCCGTAAAATGGGAGGTGGGCAGAGGGTGGCGGGGTCAGAGCGATTGGATGCTGGTCGGCACCGATAGCGGAAGGGTCGCAGCGGGCCGCCCCGGATGG
>JBLMWR010000991.1:0-2900 GCA_050257335.1 Deltaproteobacteria bacterium
GGTCTGCAGGTAAGTGTCCCAGTTGACGAGCCGCTTGCCGCGAAAGATGAGGCCGTCCTTGAACATCTTGAAGAACGTCTCGCGCACGGCCCGGGAGCAGACCGGGTCGAGCGTGAATCTCGTCCGCCGCCAGTCGCAGCTTGCCCCGAGCTGCATGAGCTGATTGAGAATGCGGGCCTCGTAGTCGTCCTTCCACTTCCAGATCCGCTGGACGAGCGCCTCGCGGCCGATGTCGTGCCGGGTCTTCCCCTCTTCTTCGAGCATGCGGCGTTCGACCACGGCCTGGGTGGCGATGCCGGCGTGGTCGGTGCCGGGCATCCACAGCGCCTCGTATCCCTGCATCCGCCGCCAGCGGGTGATCAGGTCCTGCAACGTCCCGTTGAGGGCATGTCCCATGTGCAGCGCCCCCGTCACGTTGGGGAGCGGAATCATGATCGTGTGCGGCTTCTTCGCCGGATTCGGGTTGGCATCGAACAGGTGATGCTCCTGCCAATAGGCAATCCAGCGGGGTTGGACGGCCTTGGGATCGTATTGCTTGGCTAATTCAACGGGCATGGGTCGATACGGAACGGATGGGAACAGGCGGAAACGGCGGAACGCCACGACGCGCGCCTGCGGATTGTAGCGGTTTCCGCCGGCCTGTCGAAGTCAGATCCGCGGGATTGAGGCGCGAATCTGTTCGAGCAACTGTCGGGTACCATGTTCGCCGCATCATTCATAGACATAGCCCCGGGCGATGTGGTTCGGCCGCTCGGCTTCGCCTCGATCACCCCGGCTCATCACAGGGAAGGGGCCGGCTATTCGGCAGGCGGACGGAATTGCCGCACAATCCCGGAGACGATCAATCCGGCCCCGGCGGCCGCGACGACGGCGCCTTTCCAGACGGCGTTCCCGCCCACACCGGTTCCGGTTACGGCAATGGCAATACCGGACACGATGATGACAATCCCCGCGACAATGAATCGAAGCACTAAGGGTTGCACGGTATGTGACTGACAGTGACGTGAGCCGTCTTCATTTCAAGCTTTTCCTGCCGCCACAGTCACTGCTGCGTGCGCGGCGTTGTCAAATTGCCCCTCATTCTCGAGGAGCTTGTACTCGACGCTGTCTACCAGCGCCAGCCAACTGGCTTCGATGACGTTTTCGCTGACGCCGACGGTGCTCCAGACATTCTGGGCGTCACGGCTTTCGATGACCACCCGCACGCGGGCCGCAGTCCCTTCGCTCGAGTTGATCACGCGGACCTTGTAATCGACGAGCTGCATTTCGGCCAGCCGCGGGTAAGTCGGCAAAAGCGCCTTGCGCAGGGCCGTGTCGAGCGCGTTGACGGGGCCGTCCCCCTCGGCAACGACGTGCTCGACCTGCCCTTTGACGCTGAGCTTGACAGTGGCCTCGGTCAGAGGGACCCCGCCGTCAGCCGTTTCGACGTTCACCCGATAATGGATGCGTTCGAACTTCGGTTGATACGTTCCGGCCACCTTTTTGACGAGGAGGTCGAACGAGGCTTCGGCGGCTTCGAACTGGTAGCCGTCGTTTTCGAGATCCTGGACACGGTCGAGGATTCTGGCCATCAATTCGCTGTCGTTCTGAAGCTGGTACTTCGTCGTCTTGGCGACGATGTTCGATCGGCCCGACAGTTCGCTGACCAGCACCCGCCGCACGTTCCCGACCGCCTCGGGGGCGATGTGCTCGTAGCTTCTGGCGACGCGATTGACGGCGTGAACGTGCATCCCTCCCTTGTGGGCGAAAGCGCTCGTGCCGACGAAGGGCTGGTTTGACCGGAAATTCATGTTGGCGATTTCGTAGACGTAGCGGGACAGCTCGGTCAGCCGTTCGACTCCGCCCGGCAGCAGGACCTCGCAGTTTTTCTGCTTAAGGGCCAGGTTGGCGACGACGCTGATCAGATCGGCGTTGCCGCAGCGCTCACCCACGCCATTGATCGTCCCCTGCACCTGCATCGCCCCCTGCGAAACGGCCGCCAGCGAATTGGCGACGGCCACGTCGCAGTCGTTATGACAATGAATGCCGACGGGCACCTTCAGGACTTCCCGGGCGGCGGCGACGCCGCGGGCGATGTCTTCCGGAAGCCGGCCGCCGTTCGTGTCGCACAAAACGATCATTCGCGCCCCCGCCGCTTCTGCCGCGCGAATCGTCTTGAGGGCGAATTCCGGGTTATGAAAGTATCCGTCGAAAAAATGCTCGGCATCGTAGATCACCTCGCGTCCCAGCGAGCAGATGTACCCAACCGAATCCCCGATCATCGCCAGGTTCTCGGCCTCATCCACCCGCAGCACCTCCCGCACGTGCAGATCCCACGTCTTGCCGACGATGGTCGTCACAGGAGCTTTCGAATCGCGCAGGGCCTGCATCCCGGTGTCGTCTTCGGGAGCGCACCCGCGTCGGCGGGTCATCCCGAAGGCGGCGATTCTCGCGTGCTTCAGGGGCAGATCGGCGACGCGCTGAAAATACTCGAAGTCCTTGGGGTTCGACAGGGGATAACCTCCTTCGACGTAATCGAACCCCAGCTCATCGAGCTTGGCGGTGATCGCCAGCTTGTCTTCCAGCGAGAAATACACCCCTTCTCCCTGGCTGCCGTCGCGCAGCGTCGTGTCGTAAATTTCGATCCGTGGCATAGTGTACTCTTTCAGGTAAGTGCAGGCTCACTCCGGGCTACGCCGTCCTCATCAAACCGGCATGCCTTCCTTTATCGGAAATCCGAAATCGGAAATGAAAAAACCCCTCAGACCTTTCGACCTGAGGGGTGGAACTGGTTGTTTTTCGAACCGCCGAACCTCAGGGTCGCATTGCCCCCGTAATAATCGAAATCCGAATCATCCCCCCCAACAGGGCAGGAGAGACGGTCCGATTCGTGCTGGAGACCACGACAAACATGGATGAGG
>JBLMWR010000992.1:0-9462 GCA_050257335.1 Deltaproteobacteria bacterium
GGGCCACCGCGCCTGGCTGGCTTCGCGCATTCGCCGAACCGCGTCGCCGACGGCGAAGCGGGTCAACAGGCGTTCGAGGTCGTGCTCGAATTCCCGATATCGCAGCACGGCCAGCTCGCGCATCGTTTCGTCAAAGCGTTCGAGCGCCTTTTGCGCAGCGTGATTGAGCAGATCCTGTCGCTCGCCGTCGCTGGAAGGCGGATTCAGAAAGCCGTGCTGTTCCAGGGCCTTCCAGACGGCATCCGTCTGCCGCAAGGCGTCGTCGAACTTCAGGACCCGTTTCGGCCAGAGTTCCCTGGGACGGAAGTTGATGAACGTTTCGACCATGTCGAGCGGGGCGGGATCGGTGGGCGTGTCTGCGCGGCCCGCCTTGCCGATCACCGATTCGACTTCGGGGAACCCGCGGAGCAGCGCATCGCGGGCTTTCAGGTCGTCGGCCGCCTGTGTGACGCTGGCGCGCGGAACGGTGATCGGCATATCGAGGGTGGTCCCTTCGTCGAGGGGCGGCATGAAGTCCCCGGCGCCGATCTTCGGAAAATGGTAGGCCCACAAACCCATCAGGACCAGGCTCGAGAATGCGACGAGCTGCCACAGCACGCCGCGCGTGAAGTTGACGGTCAGGAACGTGACCACCCCGAACACCGCCAGAAAGCACACTCTCCATGCCGTCTCCGAGGCCCCCTGTCCCAAGAGAACCTGCAGAGGAAAAATGCCGGCCGCGAGCACCAGCAGCGCGGCGAACATCCACATCACCAGGTTCCGCCGCGGCAACGCCCAGGTGAGCAGTGGCTTATAGATATTGATGAAGCTGCGGACGATGACGTTGTCTTCTTCGCTCTTGAGCGTCCCCCTGATGAACGTCGGAATCAGCGCGGGAACGAGCGTCACCGAGATCAGCGCCACGCCGATCATGGCGAAGCTCTTCGTGAACGCCAGAGGATGGAACAACTTCCCCTCGCGGCCGGACAGCATGAACACCGGAATGAACGAGAGGAGCATGATCATCACCGAAAAGAAGATCGGCCTCCCGACGGTGCGGCACGGGCCGATCACCAGCTCGCGAATGTCCCCCGTGACTTTGCGGTCGCCGAAATGCGCCTTGAGGTGGTGCGTGGCGTTCTCGGTCATCACGATCGCCTGATCGACGAGAATGCCGATCGAAATCGTGATCCCCGCCAGCGACATGATGTTGGCCTGGATGTCGATGATCCCCGTCTGCCGCAGGACCCACATCATCAGAAACGAAAAGAGTACCGACAGCGGGAGCGTGACGCAGATCACGAACACGCTGCGGAAGTGCATCAGAATCAGCAGAATGGCGACCGACGCGATGACCATTTCGTGCCACATCACCTCGGTGAGGGTGTGAATGGCCCCTTTGATGAGCCGGGTCCGGTCGTACGCGGGAACGATGTGCACCCCTTCCGGCAGCCCGGGCTGCAGCTCCTGGATCTTCTCCTTGACGCGCTTCGTGACGGCCAGCGGATTCTCTCCGTGGCGCATCAGCACCGCGCCCCCGACGACTTCGTTGCCGTCCTTTTCATAGACGCTGCGGCGGAACTGCGTGCCGAGCTGAACGGTGGCGAGGGTCTGCACGTAAATCGGCGTCCCCTTCACCTCCTTGATGACCGTCATCTCGATGTCGTGCTTGTCGCGAATCCACCCGACGCCGCGGACGATGTACTCGGCGTTGTTCTTCTGCACGACCCCGCCCCCGGCCGGCATGTTGCTTTTGGCGACGGCTGAATACAGCTCTCCCAGCGTGATGCCGTAGGCGCGGAGCGCCTCGGGGCGGACGTCGATCTGGTATTCCAGCGGGGTCCCGCCGACGGTGGCCACGTCGGCGACTCCGGCGGCCGCGTTGAGTTGCTGGGCGATATAGAACTTGTTGAGGGCCCACAGCCGCGGCGTGTCGATCGGGTGCCGGGCCGACGTTTCCACGGTGTACCAGAAAATCTGCCCCAGGGCCGTGGCATCGGGGGCCAGATAGGGGACGACTCCCGGCGGGAGGAACGTCCCCGCCTGGGCCAGCTTTTCGGTGACGCGCTGCCGGGCGAAATAGAAGTCAATGTCGTCCTTGAAGATGATGGTGATCATCGAGAAATTGAATTCCGACGACGAGCGCACCGCCCGCACCCCCGCCAGCCCCTGCAGCTTCCGCGACAGCGGATACGTGATCTGGTCTTCGATCTCGCGCGGGCTGCGCCCCATCCAGTCGGTGAACACGATCACCTGGTTCTCCGACAGGTCGGGGATCGCATCGACCGGCGTATTGAGCATCGCGTAGACCCCCGTCACCGTCAGCGCCGCCGCCAGCAGCAGCACCAGAAACCGGTTGCGGATCGAGAGCTCGATGAGGCGTTCAATCATGGCGGAGAAAGGGGGTCGAAGAAATCAAAGGAGTCAAAAAGTCAATCCGACGTCTCCCCCCCTTAGCACGGGGGGGGCAGGGGGGGTCGGGTGAAGATTTTTTTGTTGTCATGCATTTGAGAAAACTCGAAATCCGAATCTTGTCACTGCCTGCTGGCACGGCTCAAAGGAATTCAACCGCGGATGACGCGGATACGCGCGGATGTGCCAGTTCACCCCGCTCGTATTTATCCGCGCGAATCCGCGTCGTCCGCGGTTCTCCTTCTGTCTTTCGTCAGAACCCCAATCGTCGCACCGCTGCCGTCCGTCACTCGCTCTTCCGTTTCCGCATCTCCTCCGCCTTCTTCAGCGTCCCTTCCGGATCGGCCAAGGCCACCTTCCGGCACCCTTCGCAGCACAGAAAAACCGCCTTTCCCTCGATCTCGACCTTGACCGGCGTCCCCATCGACCCCAGGCGGCTCTTGGGAAGAATCACGCAGAACCGCTGCTTCGCCGCCAGCTTCCGGTCCGCCTCGGAGAGTTTTGCCAGTGCTGCCGCAACTTTCCTTTCCCGATCGCTCTTCTGCGCCGCCGGAGGAGATTCCGACGACGAGCCCGGCAAGCGCGACTGCGACTCCTTCAGCTTCTTCACCTTCGCCAGCGTCTCCAGCGGTTTTTCCCGGGCCGTCTTGCTGCAACCGTCGCAGCATACGAAGACTGGCTGGTTTTCGATCATCAGTTTGATCGGCACCCCCATCGACCCCAGCCGGTTGCCGGGGAGGACCGGACAGAACTGCTGCTTCTCGGCGATCTTCCGATCTTCGGTCGAGAGCCGGGCCAGCGCCTGCGTAATTTTGGCGTCGGTGTCTTCGGGCGTGGAGGGGCGGACCGTCGAACCTCCCGAGGAACCGCTCTTCGACCCGCTGCTCCCGCCGAAGTAGATCGAGCCCGCAGCCGGGTTCAGCCGGGTCTCGGCGTCGACGAGAAACGAGCCGCTCGTCACGACCAGTTCCCCCGGAACGAGGCCGCGCAGAACGGGGAAAAACGGGACGTCGTCGGGGCCGGACATCCGCGGTCCCAGATCGACGCGGACCCCCTCGTAAACCCCCGGCAGCGTCTGCCGGTAGACGATCGTCTGGCTCCCCGTGTCGATGACCGAGCTTTCGGGAACGGCGACGACCAGTCCCTGGTCGAGCAGGTCGAGCTTATAGAGATCGGGATTCGAGCCGACCGCCTCGGTGAGCGCGTGGATCTCGCGGGGAGGAACATCGATCTTCACCGTCGCGGTCGTCCCGGGCCGCAGCCGGTGCCCGGGGTTGTTCAGCTCGAACCGCACCGTCACCGTGCGCGTCTCCTGATCGACGTGCGGATAGATGAAGGTGAGCATCCCCTGAAACTCCTCGTCGGGGCAGGCGCGGGTTGTCGCGGTCACGGGAAGCGGGTCTTCGAACAGCCGCGTCCCCGGTTTGTGTGCCTGCTCCGCGGGGAGAAACGCCAGGTCGTCTTCGTAAATCTGGGCCTGAATCCAGACGGTCGAAAGATCGGCGATATCGTACAGGGGCGTCCCTTCGTCCACGTATTGTCCTTCGCGCACGTATTTCTTGATGACGTGCCCGGCGATCGGCGAGCGGATCTTCAGGTGCGTATTCGCCTTGCCGCTTTTGAGCACCTCGTCGATCTGGTTGTCGCTGATTCCCAGAAGCTGCAATTTCGCGCGGCTGCTGGCGACCAGGTCCTGGTTCCCGCGCTTCTGCGCGAGGAGCAGGTTCTGCATCGCTACGTTCAGTTCAGGGCTGTAGAGCGATGCCAGGACGTCGTCGCAGACGACGATCTGGCCCGTCTCGTTCACGACCAGCTCATCGATCCGCCCCTTCACGCGAGCAGAAATGTTCTTCACCTCCCGCTCGTTGAATTCGACGTACCCCACGGCGGTGATCTCTTTCGAAAGCGGCGTGTAATCGACCCGGTAGGTGTGGATTCCCGCCAGCACCACGCGGTACGGCGAAAGCTGCACGCGATTGACTACGCCCGCCGGGAGAGCTTCTTCGTGCGTCTCCCCCTTTTTCCGTTTCGACAGCGGCATGAAGCAAATCGGACACTTCTCTTTGCCATTGTCGCGGACCACCGTCGGGTGCATGGGGCAGAACCATTCCACGTCGCTCGCCGCGACGGCCGACGCCTCCGCGGGACGCGTCCACTTGTCGTAGTACGCTGCCAGCGTGTCCCACTGCGTGATGACGACGCCGATCGCCGCCAGCACGGCGATGAACCGCAGCCGCGCGAGCTTCACCAGTATGATGAAGTCGAACCACCACCAAGCCTTTCGCCAGCCCGTCAGCTCCGGCGGAGCGCGCAGCCCCCCTTCATCCTCACGCGGAGCCGCGAAAACAGGCTCATCATGCTCGCCAGGTCTATCGTTCTGCGACATTCGTTACCTCGATCGTGAAATCCCACCACCCGTGGGGCAGGTTTCTAACCTGCTGTTACTTTGCAATCGCGCTGCGGCGTTCGTCTATCCCCGTCTCCGTCTCATTTCTCCGCCGGCGACCTGCCGGCGAGCAGCCGAAACACGAGCCCGCCATGAAAAAAGGTGCTAACCCGCCAAACCGGCGCGGAACTGGCCTTGCCCCGAGCAGGGGCTGCCGTACGGTCTCGTCACGGGAGCCGGATACGTGGGCGCCGAGTCGTGCGAATAGCTCCGGTACTGGCTGCGCGTGTTCTGCGCCGTGGCCGGAGGAGTGGCCGGAGGAGTGGCCGGCATGTCGGGCGTCGCCGCGGGCGCAGCGGGTTCCGCAGGTTGTGCACCGCATGGAGCCGCGCGGGCGGGCGCGCAAGTCCGGCGACCACAGCAGCGACCGCTGCCGCACGCCGAGGCGTCTTGACAAGCGGCTAAGGCGAACGACCCCGCGACGACGGCCGAGGTAATGAACTTCAACATGATTTTCTCCAAATCTCTGAATTCAGACGCGCGACGTTGCGCAGCCAGGCCGGCCGCGTGAAAACGAAAGCGTCGGGTCAACATCGGAAAGGGAACAACACGGCGGCAACGGAGAGGTTGCCGCATCAGGCTGCGCCGGCTTTACAGCCTCGAGCAGCCCGCACCGCCGGAAGGCGGTGAAGAAGAGCGCAGTATCAGATCAGCAACACGCCGAGCGTGATGACCAGATCGGGGGGTGGCAGCAGCTCCCCGCGAACGGTTTCCGCGGCGACGCACGGAACCAGCGCCGGCATTGGTTCAGCCGCAACGGATAACGGCGACTGGGCGACTCGATCGAGATCGAGCGCAGCTTTGCCCGCCGTCAGCAGTTCGAGCCGATCGATGACGGGCCTGCACGGCCTGCCGGTGCTGAATTCGAGGCAATGAGAAGAGGTCTTGCCCGGTGCCGCGTGACAACAGGTGTGCCGCCCGGCAGCGCCCGCGGGTTTTCCCCCCTCGGGGGCGTCGGTCGCGGTGGATCGCCCGTCGCAACAGACACAGCCGCCCGAGCGGGTCCCCTGAAGGTGCCGCTGGCAGAAAAACTTATGCGTGCCATCCGCACAAATACAGCCCATGCGCGGCAGAGTCCCGAGCACGATCAGCGGGATCAGCGCCCACATCATGACCATCGTGAATCCGGATTTGCGAAGGGACATGGGCCACAGCAGGTTCGAGTGATCAACCGGCGTTCCGGACCACTTTCCGATGTCGGCGGACCGTACAATTTACGCCAAGCGCGGCGTTCCTGTTTGGTGCAGTCTCTTATTCTCGTCTTTACGTCGCCGCAAAGTCAATTGTTCCGGGACTACCGCTCGGACTCCGAATGAACCTCAGCTCCGGCAACCGCGTTTCCAGTTCATTCGCGGGTGTCCATTCGTGGCCAAATACTGCTTGACACCTGGGGTCGAGAAGGGTAAGTTGATTCAGGGGTTTGCTCGTGTCGGGCGAACCTCGTCTACCTGTGAGCTATGAAAGCCCCAGCGCTGCGGAGACCGCGGCGGTGGGGTTTTTTATTTGGGCCGGAAGAGTTGCAATGCAGCGCCCGCAGAGTGCCGCTTTTCCCGGTTTCACGTTGCGGCCAAGTGCGAACAAACCCGTCAATGTAGAATGAGAAAGGGACCTCCAATGAAGACATCGTTGGCTCTTCTCGGCGCTGCAATTCTCATCTCGGGCACGGCGGGCATTGCGAAAGACGAGCCGTACCTGAGTGCCACGCACAAGATTCTCGGCCACCGGGCCCAGACCTCGCAGCAGCACGCTCAGGATCAGGCGCAGACGCTCTACTACTACAGCCAGTCGCAACAGCCGGTTCCCAAACAAGAAGCGAAGGAGCTGGTGGCCGGGATTCGCCGAGACCTGGCGGCATCCCAGAAGGCCCTGGCAGCGCTCAAGGCCGAATATGCGAAGAACAAGGAGGCCATCGATCTCATCGAATCGATTAAAACGCATCACGCCAAGGCCTTCGAACTGTGCGGGATGACCGAAGAGGCGTGCGAGAAGGAAGAGGGGGACAAAGTGGTGATCGGCGACTGCTGCAGCGAGATGTGGTACGAGCTTGAGGCTGCCAGGACCGAGACCCAGAAGCTCCTCAAAATGCTGAAGATCGACAAGTTCGAGCCGCCGAAGAAGGTCGGTGTCAAGCCGGGCTCGCCGAAGAAGACGGACGCCAGAAACTAATCCGTTCGTTCCGGCACCGCGTTACGCGAAACCGTCCTCCACTCCCGGCGGAGGCCCCGGGGATGGAGGGGACACGGCTCGAAAGTCCAGCCCGTTGACCGTCGTTGCAGCAAATCGCCGTTTCCGTGGAGGGTCGCACCGTGTCGCCCGCACGCCTGATCGACTCCTCTGTCCGGCCTGTTCCGGGTGGCGGGGGTGGGGTTGCGCCTCCTCCGCACACTCTATCCCCTGAATCCGCACTGCACGCGCTGGGCGTCGATGAGCGGTCGGGACTGTCCGCGCGCCAGGTCGCGGAGCGGCACGAGAAATACGGTCCCAACGAGCTGGCGGCGGCTCGCGAACAACCGCTGTGGCGCAAGTTTCTGGGACAATTCAACGATCTCGTCATCTGGATATTGATCGTTGCCGCGCTGATCTCGGGCGTGCTCGGCGAATGGACCGATGCCACGGCGATCATCGCCATTGTGCTGCTCAATGCCGTTCTGGGGTTTGTCCAGGAAGAGAAAGCAGAACGGGCCCTGGCCGCCCTGCAAAAGCTGGCCGCGCCCCTCGCCCGAGTGCTGCGTGACGGCCGCCTGCAGTCCCTTCCCGCCCGCGAGCTGGTGCCCGGCGACGTGCTCGACCTGGACGCCGGCGACAATGTGCCGGCGGATGCACGATTGCTCGAAGCCTTTGGGGTGCGCGTTCAGGAGTCGGCCCTGACCGGCGAAAGCGTCCCCGTGGACAAGGACGCAAACTGCATCCTGGCCAAGACGGTTCCGCTGGGAGACCGGCGGAACATGGCCTACCTGGGGACCGTCGTGGCTGGCGGGAAGGCGCGGGCGGTCGTGGTGCACACGGGGATGCGCACGGAACTGGGCCGGATCGCGGGAATGCTCCAGGCGTACGAGACCGAGCCTACGCCGCTGCAGCGAAAACTCGCCCGTCTCGGCAAGGTTTTGGTGGTCATCTGCCTGGTGCTGGTGGCCGTCATTTTCGCGATGGAAATGTGGCGCGGCGATTCCCTGATCCGGGCGTTCCTGCTGTCGGTCAGCCTGGCGGTCGCCGCCGTTCCCGAAGGGCTGCCGGCGGTCGTGACGGTGTCTCTGGCATTGGGGCTGCAGCGCATGGTGCGGCGCAATGCGCTGATCCGCAAGCTGCCGAGCGTCGAGACCCTCGGGTCGGTGACTGTGATCTGCTCCGACAAGACGGGGACGCTCACCCGCAACGAGATGACCGTTCGTGAAATCCTGACGGGAAGCCGGCATTATCAGGTGACGGGGTCCGGCTACGCGCCGCACGGGGAATTCCGGTCGCGGTGCGCGGAGGGAGGAGACGTCGCGGTCGATCCATCGGCCGATCCGGAGTTGCCGCTCTTGCTCACGATTGCCAGCCGCTGCAATCACACCGAGGTTGTTCCGGCGGGGGACGGCGAGAACATCTGGAAGGTCGTCGGCGACCCCACCGAAGGGGCGCTGGTCGTGGCGGCGCTCAAGGCCCGGCTGCAACCGCAGGACCAGGGGGAGCACGTCCTGTACGAGATTCCGTTTGATTCGGAGCGGAAGGCGATGTCCGTCGTGCTGCCGCACGGCGCGGGCGGAGCGATCATGTACACCAAAGGCGCCCCGGAAGAGATTCTCAGCCGATGCAGCGCCGAGCACCGCGACGGCGAGACGATTCCGCTGACCGATTCGCGGCGGCGGGAGATCATTGAGGCGAATGCCGACATGGCTTCGCGGGCCCTGCGGGTTCTGGCGTTCGCCTATCGCGACTGGGCGTCTGCCCCCGAACATTTCACGGAGCGCGACCTGGTGTTCGTCGGGCTGGCCGGGATGATCGATCCTCCGCGAGAAGAGGTCAAACAGTCGGTCGCCACCTGCCGGGCGGCAGGCATCCGCCCCGTCATGATCACGGGGGACCATCCGGCCACGGCCAGGGCCATTGCCCGCGAACTGGGGATTGCGGCACCGACCGACACGATCATCATCGGTCACGATCTGGACGCCATGTCGGACCAGGAGCTGGCGGAACAGGTGGAGCAGATTGTGGTTTACGCCCGCGTCACTGCCGAGCATAAGCTTCGCGTCGTCCGGGCGTGGAAGAGCCGGGGGGAGGTGGTGGCCATGACTGGCGACGGCGTGAACGACGCTCCGGCCGTCAAGTCGGCGGATATTGGCATTGCCATGGGAGCCAGCGGCACAGACGTCACGCGTGAGGCGTCGGCGATGATTCTGATGGACGACAACTTCACCTCCATCGTGAGCGCGGTTGAGGAAGGCCGCGCGATTTATGACAATATTCAGAAGTTCCTGACGTACCTCCTGTCGTGCAATATCGGGGAGATGCTGCTCATGCTCGCCGCCAGCCTGCTGGGGTGGCCGGCCCCTCTCCAGCCGGTTCAACTCCTCTGGATCAACCTCGTGACCGACGGGCTGCCGGCGCTGGCTCTGGGCCTGGAACCGCCCGAGCCGGGGGTGATG
>JBLMWR010000993.1:0-4068 GCA_050257335.1 Deltaproteobacteria bacterium
CAGACTGCCGGGCCCGCTTACGGCACGTTAACGGAGAAGAAGGGTGATCTGGCACCGGGTTCGGAATAGGGCCGGGCGTCCTTCCCCTTTCGATGCGAGATCGTTCAAGCCCGAATGAATATCTATGCCTGTATAACGGCCAAAAATGCACATGCGGCCCATCCGCAGGACGACGCTTGCCGGAACCTGAAGCCGTGTGCAGGCTTGCGGAACGGCGACGGAGCTTCCCCGAAGCCTGTTTCCAGGTCGCGAAGAGTTGCGAAAAACCGGCGCAGTTTTTCGCAAAACCAAGCGCGGCAAGGCCCTGCGCGTGCATGACTACTATACATTTCCCCGCCATCTTTATACATGGACGGCCGCTTGCGCAAGCGTTGTTCCATGCACCGAATAGTTCCCGTCGTCGCTGGCCAGTTCGCCGGAATTCTGAAGGTCATCCCGCAGCGGACAGATCGGCACAGGGCGCGATCCGCGCCCCGGCAGACACTCTCATCCGCCTGCTCCCCGCGGGCATCGATATCGGCACGATTGCCGAAACGCAGACGCGGGCATGTCGAAAGTGAATTCCCTTCCCCTTGATGGGGGAAGTTCAGGGTGCGGCTGGGAGGCTCAACCGATGCTCGCGCCTCGTCCCGCCCCTCCCGCACAGCGTTCGAAAAGAGAACTGGCAGGCGAGCGCGCGTCTCGGGCTGCCGGACAAACCCGAAGGCCATGAGCCCCGCGAGGAGTAGAAGTGCCGCCAGGATTGAGAAAATCACCATAACCGTTCGTTGCCGCGGCACGCCCCGGGATCGATCCGCAGGCGCATGAACAACCTCTTTTTTAATGACGCTGCCGCGGCCCCCCGCGCAACCGGAAATCCGGATCGAGCCGCCATTTTTCGCCATCCCCGCCTGAAGGTCCTGTGCCCGACTCTGGGAAAGAAGAAGCTCGCCGAAGCGCTGGCTCGCGCCGGGCTGCATCTGGGCGCAACCACGATCGGGCGAGTACGCCACGAAAAGCGCAGAACCCCTCCCCCCTCTCCCCGCGCGGGAGAGGGGCCGGGGGTGAGGGGGAACGTCCGCGCCGTCAAAGCCAAGCGCCCCAACCACGTCTGGCACGTGGATCTTACGACGGTGCCAAATCTCGGCGGCATGTGGACCGCGTGGCTCCCGTTCGCCCTGCCGCAGTGCTGGCCTTTTTGTTGGTGGCTGGCACTCGTGCTCGATCATCATTCCCGCAGGATCATGGGATCTGCCGTTTTCCGGGGCGCGCCCACGTCGGTCGAAATGCGGGCGTTTTTGGGACGGGTGATTCACACCGCGGGAACTGCGCCGCGCCACCTCATCAGCGACAAGGGAGTTCAGTTTTCGCCCACAAAGGGTTACAAACGCTGGTGCAAACGCCACGGAATTCGCCCGCGCTTCGGCGCGATCGGGAAGCACGGCAGCATTGCGATGATTGAGCGCGTCATCCGTACCCTGAAGCACACGATCCGGCAGTGGCGGATTCCCTACGACCGCGCAGAGATGCGCCGCACGGAGGGTAAAAGGTGTCAGGAACCGTTTGCTCGTCAAGGTGCGTCGGCCGGCTTCTTCGGCCGACCGCGGGGACGGATCGTCGATTCCAATCCCAGGCTGCGCATTGTGCGTTCGCTCCACGATTCGCTCCCGAAGGGACTGCCGCGATTGACGCAGCGCCGCAGGGCGCTCAGTTCCGCCTCGGTCTGCGGGGCGTTGACGTGGTCGAGCCAGCCGGGCGAGCGCGGCACCGGCCAAGGGGAGAGCAGTTTCCGGTCCTCGGCCGAGCCCCGCAGCCAGCGATAGAGACTGCCCCACTTCCAATGCTCTGCCCGAGGCACGAGGTTAGCCCGCAGCGCGTTTCGCTCGACGTAACGGGCCACCGTGTACAGGTGGTCGTCCTCCTCGATCGGAAAGGACTTGAAGCGCCCCTGGTAAAGATGCCCCGAACCGATCGACTGACGAAAGGCATGCCAGCGCTGGGTGTGGGTGAGGGTCAGCCAGCCGACGAACTGCGACAGCTCGCCGTCCCGCTCCGGCCAGACGACCAGGTGCCAGTGATTCGGCATCACGCAATAAGCCAGGAGCCGCGTCCCTGTCCGCTCGACCGCTTCGAACAACACCTTCTCGAACGCCTCGTAGTCGCCATCGTCCCTGAAGATCCTCATTCGCGCGTTCGCGCGGTTCAAGACGTGATAAACGTACCCCCCTTCGGCAGCTCGTCGTGGCCTTCCCATGCCGACAGCGTACGCAATTGGCGCATTCCTGTCAATTAATGGCTCCTGACACCTTTTATCGCCTGGTGCCGCGGATCTGGCCCTGGCGATTTGACAAAGGAACGACGGTGCCCTATACTGTGACGATGAAGCGAGTCCCCGCGACGGGGTCTCGAATGGATGGCGATGTACGCCCTTCGGCACGATGCGAGTGCCGAAGGGCTTTTTTTTTGGCTGTGGCAGGACTTTCCGTGCAAACGAGGCGCGGCAGGTTTTCTCATCTCTGGAAGAGGAAGAGTCGCTCTCAGAGGGTACCGTCATGAAGCTCGTGAATCCTTGGAAGTTCCTGTTTCGCCCCTCGAGACCGCGGCTGCGCCGGCGACCGCACGACTTTGGCGCCATTCCATCTCTGATGGCGGAGGTCCTGGAAGTGCGCCGTTTACTGTCGAGCGCCGCGCCTCAGGTAAGTCTGACGACTGTGGCTACCGCTGCCGGGATTGACGTTACGCTGGCATCGACCGACATCGACAACCCCAATGTGACCGTCAGCCGCTCGGGGAACTTCGTGGTCTTCGCCGGGACCAACGGCACGCAGATTACCTACACGAACAACGGCAGCACGGGGACCACGCAGACTCTGGCGATCCCCACCGTCAGCAACCTGACGGTCAACCTGGGAACGGGCATCGACTCCTTTACGATTTCCGGCCTGAACGTCGTCGGGAACATTGCCATCAACGGAAAGAAGAGCGGGAACGCCGACGTGGCGATTTTCGCCGCTGCCAGCAATGTCACCGTCGGCGGCTCGATTCTGGCCAATTTCGGCAGCGAGGCGGTGGCGTTCAGCGTGTTCGGCAGCTTCAACCCGGGCTCCGGTGGCGGCGGCAACATGACGGTCAACGGCAACGTCACCGTCAACGAAGCCGGTGCGGGAAACAAGCAGGTCAACCTCTTCGGGCCTCCGGCGAATAACGCTTCGGGCGGCAAACTGGCGATCAGGGGGGGAGTGAGCGTTGTCGACACGGGAAGCGGCCAGTCCGGCCTGCGGATCGACGACGGCGTAACGATCGGCGGCAACGTCTCGTTCGACAATTCGGCGAACACCGTCAATGCCGACACGGTGCAGATCTTCTCCAACTCGAACCAGTTCGGTACGACCTCCATCGGCGGCACGCTGTCACTGGCCCTGAGCAACTCCACCTACAACGGCGACACCGTCGTGATGCAGGGCTTCGGCTCGCTGCTCCCCGTGGCCGGGGCCGTAACCATCGACTCCAACGGCGGAGGCGACACAATCCGGCTGTTGAATACCTGGTTCAAAAACGCCGTGACGGTGGATGGCGACTTCAACCCGTCGTTCAGCCACGATACGGTGATCGTGCAAGGCTCGCGGTTCGACGGCGCGGCGCAGGTGATCCTGAACGGACCATACGCGGAACTGGGGCTGGGAACCGATTCGAATTTTGCTCCCACGGTGTTTAACAACACGTTCACCGCGTCGATGACCGGCAGCAGCGCGAAGATTTTCCTCTCCAATCCCATTTCGGGCAGCAATGAGGTGATCTTCAACGCGACCGTGCATCTCGTGGGACACGCCCCCCCCGACGTCGGCAGACTGATCGTGCAGGGCCGTTTCTTCGTGGGAGCCGGCAAGCTCACCTTGACGAATTTCAGCACCGCCGCGCCGCCGGCCGTGACACCCCAGGTGACCCTGACGACGGCGGCCACCAGCAGCGGCACCGACGTCACGTTGACGTCGACCGATATCAACAATCCCAATGTGACCGTCAGCCGCTCGGGGAACTTCGTGGTCTTCGCCGGGACCAACGGCACGCAGATTACCTACACGAACAACG
>JBLMWR010000994.1:0-4903 GCA_050257335.1 Deltaproteobacteria bacterium
GTATCACAAGGACCAGCAGCTCCTCGTCGATATCCCCGCCAGTCACCTCAATCAGAACTTCATCATCCTTACCTCCATCGCCCGAGGAATCAGCGCCGGACCGGTGCTGGGCGGAATGACGTGGGGCTTCGGCGACGACGTGATCTGGAGCTTTGCCAAGGTTGGCGAGAAGCTGCACGTGCTGCGGCGGAACGTCCGATTCCGCGCCAATCCCGGCAGCCCCGAGGCCAGCGCCGTCAAGCTCGCCTACAGTGACAGCGTTCTGTACGCTTTGCCGATCCTCGCGACCACCCCCTCCGGCGGGATGCTGGTCGACATGACGCGGATCTTCATGAGTGACGACGAGAACATCGGCCGCTCGATCGGCATGTCGTTCGCCGCCGATCGCTCGACGTGGGCCAAGGTCAAGGCGTTTGAGAACAACGTCGAGCTGCAGGTCGCCGCCGTCTACACGGGGGGACGTGATTTCGACACTGTCGCCGACGCCCGCGGGGCCCAGGTCCACGTGCACTACAGCATCAGCCGGCTGCCGCAGAACGACTATAAGCCGCGCGTCGCCGACGACCGCGTCGGGTACTTCCTCACGGTCCTCAAGGACTTCTCCGACAAGAAGGACGACGAGCGGTTCGTGCGGTACATCAACCGCTGGAACCTGCAGAAGGCGGACCCGTCGGCCAAGCTGTCGCCCCCCAAGGTTCCGATCCGGTTCTATATGGAAAAGACGGTTCCGATCAACCTGCGGCCGTACGTCCGCGCGGGAATCGAAGAATGGAACAAGGCGTTCGAGAAGCTCGGTTTCGACAACGCCATCGAAGTCTTGCAACAGCGCGATGAAGACGACTGGGATCCGGAAGACGTCAATTACAACACGTTCCGCTGGATCACGGCCGGCGCCGGCTTCGCAATGGGGCCGTCGCGCGTCAATCCGATGACCGGTCAGATCCTCGACGCCGACATCATTTTCGACGCCGATTTCCTGCAATCGTGGAAGCACCAGTACGAGACCTTTACGGCCAGCGACGCCGCCGTCCTGATGGGCCAGCCGGCCGATCCGGGCCTGACAGCGTTTGGCGCCGCCCTGAAGCACGGACATGCCGACGGCGGCCGGCAGTGCGACTACTGCATCGGGATGCAGCAACAGATCGGCTTTGCTGCGGCTGTCCTGACGGCCCGCGGCGACATCGCCGCTCCCGGACAGGGACTCCCCGACGAGCTCATTGCCCAGGGGCTGAAGGAAGTCGTGATGCACGAAGTGGGACACACGCTGGGGCTGCGGCACAATTTCAAGGCCAGCTCGTGGAAGACGCTTGCCGACATCGACGATCCCGTCAAGTCGGTCTCTGAAGGAACCGTGGCCAGCGTCATGGATTACACTCCGACGAATATCGCTCCCAAGGGAGTGAAGCAGGGGTTGTATTATCCGCAGACGATTGGCCCGTACGATTACTGGGCGATTGAATATGGATATAAGCCGATCTCGGGAGACGAGGCGGCGGAACTGAAGAAGATTGCGTCCCGCAGCGCCGAACCGGGGCTTGATTACGCCACCGACGAAGACACGCGCGGCGGCATCGATTCCGACCCCCTGGTCAACCGGTTCGACTTCAGCAAAGACCCTCTCGAATTCGCCCGCCGCCAGACGAAGAATTCGGCCGAACTGTGGAACAGAGTCGTGGAACGGGCGGTCGGCAATGGCGACGGGTACCAGCGGGCGCGGCAGGCGTTCGGAATGCTCCTCTCGGAATACTGGCGGACGCTGTCATTCGTGGCCCGGTATCCGGGAGGCATTTACGTCCATCGCGACCACAAGGGAGACCCGAACGGCCGGCCCCCCTTCCAGGCGGTCGAGGCCGCCAAGCAGCGCGAGGCCATGAAGCTCCTTGCCGAATCGGCCTTCAATCTGCCCCCGCTGCCTCCGCCCGACGTTCTCAATGCCCTGGCGTCCACCCGCTGGAGCCATTGGGGGATGCGCGAGCCGCGCCGGCTTGATTATCCCGTTCACGCGCAGATCGAGCTGATGCAGGGGAATATCCTGTCGCAGCTTCTGTCGACGTCGACCCTGAACCGGCTGCACGACGGCGAGCTCAAGCTGGCGGTCGACGCCGACGCCTACACGCTGGCCGAGCACCTCCGCTCGATCGTCGAGTCGATTTTCACGGAATGGCGCGAGCCCCCGAAACCGGGCGAATACACCAACCGCAAGCCGTACATTTCCAGCCTGCGCCGCAATCTGCAGCGAACGACCCTCAAGCGGCTGGGCGGGCTGGTCAATGCGCCGCCCGGGGCAGGGGGGCTCGCGGCGCTCCTGGGGGGGAGCGCGACGGGCGTCCCCGAGGACGCGCGGACCATCGTGCGCATGCACTTGGGCGAGATGGACAGGCAGATCACCGCCTTGCTTGCGGCCCAGGACGTCAAGCTCGACGACTACTCGCGGGCCCACCTGCTCGACTCGCAGGAACGCATCCGCAAGTTGCTGTCGGCGCAGATTGTTACGGAATCCATTGACTGACGGGGCCGGTTGTGGTGTCATCTCCGCGGTGACGCCCGGCCGGCTTTCGGGTAACGAACACAAGCCCACGGGCCGGTACCGACAGGTTGGTCCCCGTGGGTTTGTTTTCTTTGGTGGGTGGCGGCCGCCCGACTTTCGTCACGACAAGGGTTGAGGAATGCGCCGTATCGCGTTCTGGCTGTCGCTGATCCTCCCCGCGCTGGCGGTCGTCTGGGGCGCCTGGCGAGGCACGTTTCCGCTAGGGGTCGCCGGCGAGTGGGAGTGGAATCGCGTCGAACCGACCGAAACGCTCGCGCTGGCCCTCATTCCGCCAGCCGTCGCCGCGGTCCTGTTTGTCGGATTTGTCTGGCTCGGCGCACGGCGGATCGAACGCGGCCGAGCGGCGGAGCGCGCGGCCTGGCTGAGTGGATTGTGTCTTGCCGGCTTCACCTGGCTGTGGGTCGTGCAGGAAAGCGCTCCCGAGAGCTACCAGCTCTCGAAGGCCGCGTGGGTCCTCTATTTTCGCGGGTCATCGGGGTATTATTCCGAAGCCAGCGAGGAGGCGCGCGACCTGCCGGCGTATCTGGCCGGCTACGAAGCTGAAACGGCCAAAGGGGACGTTCTGCACATTGGCACGCATCCCCCCGGACTGGTCGTACTATTTCGCGGCCTGCTGTCGGCGTGCGAATCGTCGCCTCAGCTTGTCGAGGCCGTCATCGCCACTGAGCCCGATTCGGTCACGAGGGCTTTCACGGCCCTGCAGCAAGCCGCACTTCACAGTCAAAACGCTTTGCCGCGCCCCGGCCGCGCTGCGCTCTGGCTCGCGACCCTGCTCATGCAGGGGGGAGTGGCCCTGACAGTTGTTCCTTTGTATGGTCTGCTGCGGCAGACTTCGTCGCCGCGCGCGAGCTGGCTGGGGGCGGGGTTCTGGCCGACAATTCCCGCCCTGGCGGTGTTCCTGCCGAAGTCGGATTGTCTGTACCCCCTGCTGGCTCTGGCTTTTCTCTGGCTGTGGTCCACGGCCCTGGCACGCCGGTCCCGGGGACTGTACGGGCTGGCTGGTTTGACGCTCTGGCTGGGCATGCTGCTGAGCCTCGCCTTTGTACCGGTCGCGCTCATCGCACTACTGGCGACGCTTGGCGACTTGGCGGGTTGTCCCGCCGGCGCGGCGAAAGGGCCGGCAGGTCCGCAGGGAACAGACGGCGATGGCCGCTCGCTTTCCCTGGAAAACCTGCGCACCGTTCTGCGCCGGTTGCTTCCCTCCGCAGTCTGGGCACTCGTCGGCTTTTGCGCTCCCACTCTTGCGGCGTGGTTTTTTCTGAGCCTCAATCTGCCCGCGGTCTGGCGACTGAATTTTCACAATCACGCCGGGTTCTATCAGCACTACACGCGCAGCTATGGGAAGTGGCTGCTCGTGAACCCGCTGGAGTTCGTCGTTGCCGCGGGCGTTCCGCTGGTGGTCATGGCGGCGTGGTCGGTGTTCCGACAATGGCGGCTTTCGGATACGGGTCAAAACGGGGGACCGAGCGCGCTGCCAGAATCTTCGAAGGATACGGGCGTCGCGGGGGGCCTGTGTTCGTTTTTGAACAGGCTCCCGGCTTCCGTCTGGGCATGGACGGCGACGTTCTGTTTGCTGTGGCTTTCGGGGAAGAACATGGGGGAAGCCGCCCGGCTGTGGATTTTTCTCATGCCGTTTCTGGTCTGGATGGCGGGCTCCTTGTTTGAATCGGCGACGGCGCCATCGGGAAACAATCTGTCGCCGGCGCATTGCTGTGCCCGCGACTGGGATTTACTCCCGGGATTTTCCTGGGTTGCGGCGCTGGCCATCCAGTTGGCGACGACGGCGGCGGTTGTCACCCGGGTCGTGGGGTTTCATTATCCGTAGTCTGTTTCGAACGCGGGATGGCACGCCCTGAGCCTTCTCCGAAGGGCGTGGCGGTGTGATGTCGGTATACCGGCCCGATCCTCTGCCATGGGCTTCCTTTCGGCCCAGGGCCTGGCCAACCGTAACTATTGCGCGCTCTGCACGTCGGGGCGCAGGCTCTTGGCCTCGCGCAGGTAGACGTGCACCATCTCGCGGGCGGGCTTGTCGGTGTTGACGTGCATCAGCACGCGGACGCAACGGGGGAGGCGGCCGGGGACGGCGATTTCCGAGGCGCACAGCAGGGGGACGAAATTCATCCCCAGTTCCCGGGCTGCTTCCGCCGGAAACGTGGCCGTCAGGTCGGGCGTCGTCGTCAGCACGATCGAGGCGATTTCGTCGAAATCGACAATTCCGTTGGCACGCAGCATTTCGCCCAGCAGTTCGCGCGTCCCCTCCAGAATGGCGTCGCGCGTATCGGCGGAAGCGCTGGTCGCCCCCCGAATTCCCCGCACAGGCATATTTGAGCCGCCCCGCGTCGAGTCTCGAAATCG
>JBLMWR010000995.1:0-11975 GCA_050257335.1 Deltaproteobacteria bacterium
CCCGAACCTCTGGGCTGAATATTGGCACCGAATGGCTGGGAAAAACTACCTACGAATCTGACGCACACACACATACACGCGACTCGGCGGGAGGCACCGATGAAGTACAAAGTTGCACTGCAGAAAGCCGATGAAGGGTACAGCGTCGCCGTCCCAGGCTTGCCGGGGTGCTGGTCGCAGGGAAGGGACGAACGGGAGGCTCTGGTCAATATCGAGGATGCAATCCGGGAGTACATCGCTGTCGCCAACGAGATGATGAAAGATGCTGAAATCCGGGAAGTCGAGGTTACGGTTTAGCTGTGCCGAAACTCCCGGGGATCAAACACAAAGCTGCCGTGCGCGCCTTCGAAAAGGCGGGCTTTTCGGTGGTGTGAGAAGGCAAGCACACGGTAATGACTAACGGCAATCGAATCTTGACAATCCCGCGACACAACCCGGTCAACGCGCTGACGATGCGTGGGATCGTTCGGGATGCGGGGCTGACGCTCGATGAATTTCGCAAACTCCTCTGAACTGCGAGGCGTGGCAATGTACTACCTTTACGGATCCAAGCCGGGCGTCCCCCGGAAACTGGTAGCCATATTCGATTCGGAGCCGCAGCTATTGGCCTACGTCGGCTGGGCGACGCTCAAGAAAAACCCCGACGGGACGGCGAAGTTCGAGCAGGGGAGCGCGCTGGCGAGCTGCCACGCCTGGGAGAAGTCGTCGAAACCGCTGACGAACGATGACCCCGCGCAGGTCGTGCATAACCCGTCGCCGAGCATGTTGTAGTTATCTCAGCGATTCCAGAAACGCGATGATGTCGCGGAATTCCTGGAGGGTCATCTGCTCGGAAAGCTTATCGGGCATGACCGATTTCTGCTGCGCTGTGCGGGCCACGATGTCGATCGTCTTCAGCTCGGTCAGCTTTCCTTCGGCGTCGCCGACGATCGTCTTCCCCTCGTTCTCGTGAACGATCATCCCCGTGTGCACCTTGCCGTCGGCCGTTTCGAGCGCCCAGGTGACATACTGCGGGGCGATCTCGCTGCTCGGTTCGAGAATCGACTGAATCAACTGAATGCGGTTCATCGAATCGACGATCCGCGAGAGGTCCGGCCCCACCCGCCCGCCGCGGCCGTTCACCGTGTGGCATTTGTAACATCCCGGGCCGTTGGCATGGTAAAAGAGCCTCCGGCCGGCGGCGGGGTCGGCGTCGCGGCCCCGGTTGAGCTGCGCCAGCCATTCGGCTTTGTTCGCCGGAATCTTCGAGCGGAATGTTTTCAAAAACTCGGGAAGCGGATCTTTGCCGCCGACCAATGTCAGTGTGATCTGATCGGCCAGCTCGGACGTGGCAAGGGCCGGTCCGTCGGACGGTTCCTTCAGGTGTTCCGCCAGCTTGAGCACGGCCCGGAGCAGTTCCGGGTCGGCGGCGGCAATGCGGCGGCAGGAGCGCAGGCTTTCGCGACGCAGCACCGCGTCATCTGACGACAACAGCCGCGCCAACAGTTTTCGCGCCATTCCGGCGGGAGCATCCGCCACGGCTGCCCCGGCCAGGCCCGCAACCGCGTCGGCGCGCAGTGCTGCGTTGCGCCCCGAATCCGCGGCAAGGGGAACCAGCAATGGCGCGGCGCGCTCCGCCGGCGCAAGCTGCAGCGTCCGCACGGTTTCCTGGCAAAGCAGCGGATCGTCGCCGTTCAAAAGGCCTCCCAGCAGTCCTGCGTCGAGCGCCGGATCGGCGGGTGAAACCAGCCGCAGGGCCTGGGCGCGGACGGCCGAAGGGCGCTTCTCGTCTCGCAACAGCGGCAGGACATACTGCGCCGCCGGCGTCTTGTCGATTTTGGCAGGATCTTCCCCGTCGAGCATTTGCAGTGCCGCCAGCGCCGCCAGAAACAGGTCGCTGGTTACGGCATTCGAGTTGAAGATGGCTTCGACGCGCGGGCGCAAATCGCGCATCCGTTCTTCCGCCGCCCATTGCACGGCCAGCCGCCGCACGTCGGGGTCGTGGTCTCCCAGGACGATCTCCACGAGGGTCGTGTCGCGCGGGTCGCTCTGCCGGGCGGCCAGCAGCATGGCGATCCGCACGCGCGGCGCCGCGCCCGATCCGGGAGTCAGGTACTGGGCAAACCCGTCGCGGCCGAAATCCCGGGCTAGAGACGTCACCATGATCGACAGCACAAACGGATCGTCAATCGAAAGCGCCAGCGGAATGAGCCGGTCGCCAGGGCTCAGCCGGCACTGACTGAGAACCGCCAGCAGGGCGCCGCCGTCTTCGAGCTTGCGGGAGCGCCCCGAGAGCCTGTCGGCCAGCAGCTCCTCGGCCAATTTACGGACGGCTTCCTGGTCCATCGGCACGGCGGGTGAATTGATCAGCCAGCCGGCAGCCGTCGCAACCACGTCACAAGTAGAAAAAAGGCGTGCCGGCGTGAGATCAGCGGCGCCATCCGCCGCCGCATTGGCGAGGGCCCACAGCGCTTCAACCCGTTGCCGCGGCGAGTTCGTGCGGTCGCCGACAACGGCCGCCAGCGCTGCCCGGCCTTCGCGCGTGGCTGCCCGCTCGCGGACCGCGTTGCGTCGCACGCTGAGCTGCGGCGATTTTTCGGGTGACGACTCGTCGCGTGCTCTCTTCTGGACCGCCGAAATCCGCCAGACGCGGCCGCGGCTGTGCAGCGTGTAGTCACGTTTCACCCAGTCGGTGAAGTAGAGGCTGCCGTCCGGGGCGCAGGCGATTCCGACGGGGCGGAAGTTTTCGCCGCCGATGATCACTGTCTCGGCCAGCGACGTGAATGACGCACCCTTCGTTTTAAGCCGGAACCGGTCGATGCGGTGGTCTCCCCAGCTTGTCGCCAGCAAATTGCCGATGAAGTCCTCGGGAAAACCGTCCGATTCGTACGCCAGAACCCCCGAGGGCGCCTCGCCGGTCCCTGCCACCATCGGGAGCGTCCCCGGGATTTCGCCGTTCCAGCTCGTGAAGGGGTGCAGGCCGGTGCGGCCGTTGCGGAACCGGTAACCGTAGTCTCCGCCGCGGATGATGTGCATCAGCCGGCAGGGGGGGCGGCTGTCAGGGTCGTTATCGACAGTGAACAGCCTGCCAAAGGCGTCGATGCAGCTTGCATGCGGGTTCCAGAAACCGGTGGCCCAGCGTTCGAGTCTGGTTCCATCAGGCCGGCAACGGCAGATGCAGCCCCCCTCACCGCCGCCGGAGAGCGTTGCGCCGTCGGAACCGATGATCTTGTACGCGGCGCCCAGGTTCTCACCGAATCCGAAGTACATCCATCCCAGCGCGTCGAAGGCGAGGCCCGCCAGCCCGTTGTGCGGATAATCGCCTTTGGTGTCGAGATGGATGATCTGACTCTTGCGGTCGGCTTTGTCGTCGCCGTCGTCGTCGTGGAAGAGCGAGATTTCGCGGCGCGTGGCGATGTAGACAGATTGAACTCGCGAATCACCAGGGGACTTACGTCCCCCGCTCGCCGAGTCATGCGTAAGCAGCCACGCCGGGCCGATGGCGACGCTCATCGTGTGTTTGAGGCCGTCGGTGAAGACGACGATCCGGTCGGCTCTGCCACCGCCGTCAGTGTCGCTCATCACGAGGATCCGATCGGTGGGATGGCCCTTGTATCCCTCGGGTGGAAAGTGAGTGTTGCTTTCAACAGCCCAGACGCGGCCCTTCGCGTCAACGTCGATGCCGGTGGGAGTGACGATCTGCGGATGTTCGGCGAAGAGCTCAATTTTGATGCGCGGATCGAGCGAGCGCGGAGGAGATTCCTGGGCCATTGCGGCCGAGGCGGCGCCGGCGAGTACGGCGAGGATGAGCAGGTAAGACGCAGAGCGTCGGAATGCGCGGTCCCACGCGGAGCCTGGGAACGAGGCACACACCGCCGTCAATGCATTCTGTACTATCCCCCCCCTTCGTAAGGGGGGGCCAGGGGGGGGCGGGAATTGCAAATTGAGAGTTGAAAAATGAAAATTGAAAAATGGAGCTGGTTGGAAGCGCGGGCGCATTCTATTCTCTAGTTGCAAATGGCTGCCGATAAACAATTTCACCCGACACCCCTTGCTAAGGGGGGAGAAGTCAAACGGTCTGCCGAGAACATAAATCCAAAATCCGAAATCGAAAATCCAAAATCACCTCCCGTGTTGTCTCGCGATTATCCCCCTCCGCCGCGGTTGCCGCCAGTCTCGTATGGCAGATTGCCGCTCCCCTCGCGGTATCTGCTCTCGCCGCTGGCAGGATTCACGAACCTGCCGTTCCGGCGGATCGTGCGCGAGATTGGCGGGGTGGGGCTGGCGACGACCGATCTGGTCAACGTCCGCAGCCTGCTGGCGAACAATCCCAAGGCCCGGGAGCTGACCGCCACCTGCACAGAAGATTCGCCGCTGGCGGTGCAGATTTTCGGGAATGACGCGCGTCTTATGGCCGAGGCGGCGCAGGTGCTCGAAGCCCGCGGCATCGCCTCCATCGACATCAATATGGGCTGCCCGGTACACAAAGTCACAAAAGCGGGCGCGGGGGCCAGCATGCTGTGCCGCGCGGATGAAACAGTGGCCCTCGTCGAGCGCGTCGTCCGGGCGGTCACGATTCCGGTCACCGTCAAGATGCGGCTGGGATGGGATGCGCGGCAGATCACTGCTCCCGAGTTCGCACGGGCTTTCGAGGAGATCGGCGTGGCGGCGGTGGCCATTCACGGTCGCACCCGGCAGCAGGGGTTCAGCGGGAACGTGAACCTCGACGGTATCCGCGCCGTGGTTGAGGCGGTGCGGTCGATCCCGGTCATCGGGAACGGCGACGTGCGGACGATTGCCGATGCCCATCGGATGCTCTGCGAGACCGGCTGCCAGGGTGTGTCGGTCGGGCGCGGGGCGCTGGCCAATCCGTGGATTTTCCGGCAGTTCGTGCAGTGGGAACAGAGCGGCACCTGCGATCCACCGGGGAATTTCGACGACCGTCTGGCCCTCCTGCGGCGGCAGTTCGCGCACGTCATCGAGTTGCGCGGCCCAGATCGCGCGATTCCCTTCTTTCGCAAAATGGCCCACTGGTATCTCAAGTCGATGCAGGTGATGGCTCGGCTCCGGGACGCATTTCAAAAGGCCGCCACGATCGACGAGGTCGAGGCCGTGCTCGCCGAGATCATCGCCCGCGGCCCGCTCTCCGGCAGCCGCCACGAAACGCTCCCCGACATGCCCATCCCGGTCCCCTCCGGCCCGGTCGAACACTGGTGAGGGAAGAAGACAGGAATATCGCGGCCGTCCGATTTCGTCTGTGAAAATCTTCCTGTCAATTCCTTTTATTCTTCGCATTCGAGCCAATTCGTGCCATTCGTGGGTGAAAGTTTTCCATGAAAGAACGCCCACGAATTGACACGAATCCTCACGAATCACGAAATGTGCCTGGTAGTAAAACGAATTTAACCGCGGATGACGCAGATACGCGCGGATAAATACGACCGAGGTGGTCCGGCCTATCCGCGCGTATCCGCGACATCCGCGGTTCTTCTTGCTTTCTGTATTTATCCAATCTGACAAAGCTTCTGCTGGTGATTTCGTTTCTCTTTCATTCGTGCTTTTCGCGTCTTTCGTGGTTCCTCCTTGTCCGGAATTCAAGAGCGGCGTTACACTTGAAGTCACGCAATCAAGACCTGCGTTGATCATCGAACAGGGAATTTATGCGCGTCACGCTGGAATACGGGAAGACCGGCCTCGTCGTCGAGTTGCCGGATGATCGCGTGGTGGGGCCGCTGGCGATCAAACCGGCGACGCCGGTGACGGATCCCGTGGTCGTGCTGCGACAGAAACTGGCCCGGCCGACCGGTACGCCCGCACTGGCGGAACTGGCACGCGGCCGCAAGTCGGCGTGCATTCTCATCTGCGACATCACGCGGCCCGTCCCGAATTCGCTGCTCCTGCCGCCGATCCTCGAGACCATCGAATTGGCCGGCGTTCCCCGCGACAAAATCCTGATACTCATCGCAACCGGGCTGCATCGGCCGAACGAGGGAGCTGAGATCGTGGAACTGGTCGGCGCGGAAATCGCCGGCAGTTACCGCGTCGAGAACCATCACGGCAAGATCCTCGCGGAGCACACGTACCTGGGGACCACACCCAAGGGGGTCCCGGCGTGGATCGACTCGCGGTACCTTCAGGCCGATCTGAAGATTGCGACGGGGCTCATCGAGCCACACCTGATGGCGGGATACTCCGGGGGGCGCAAGCTGATCTGTCCAGGCATCGCGGCTCTCGAGACCGTCAAGGTCTGGCATGGTCCCGATTTTCTGGAACATCCCAAAGCCGACTGCGGGTTTCTCGAAGGAAACCCGGTGCACGAAGAAAACACTCGGATCGCGCGGATGGCGGGGTGCGATTTCATCGTCAATGTCACGATCGACGCCGATCGGCAGATCACCTCCCTCGTCGCCGGCGACATGGAGCAGGCGTTTCTGGAGGGAGTGCGGTTCGTCGAGAAGGTTGTGAAGGCCGAGGTCCCCGAACCGTGCGACGTCGTCGTCACCAGCAGCGCCGGCTATCCGCTCGATACGACCTTTTATCAGGCGGTCAAAGGGATGACCGGGGCGCTCCCCATCGTCAAGAAGGGGGGGACGATCATCATCGCCGCCGGCCTGACGGAGGGAATCGGGAGCCCCGAGTTTCAGCGGCTGTTCAGGGAAAACGATTCCCTGCCGGGTTTCATGCAGCGGATTCTCGGCAAGGATTACTTCGTGATGGACCAGTGGCAGCTTGAGGAGCTGGCCAAAGTGCGTCGCAAGGCGAAGGTCAAAATTGTCAGCGACGGGATTGCCGCCGAGACGTTGAACGGACTTTTCGTCGAGGCCGCAGCGAGCGTGGAGCAGGCGGTCGCCGAATCGCTGGCCGAGTATGGGCCGGATGCACGGATCGCGGTGATTCCCAAAGGACCGTACGTTTTGCCGGCGGTTGCGGCAGACTGAACAGGGTCGAACAGACTAAGTTGCCCGCTCGCCGCCGAAACGATTCTGGGACGCGAATTCCCGCATGCATCCCGGCTGCGGCGCGCCGAGGTTCAGCTGCTCCCGCCTTGAGAATCCGTCCCAACTGGCATAGGATAAAATTTTGCGGATTAAACGTCTCACACGGAACGGCGAGGGATACCATGGCTGACGGCGAAAAGGTGTTGTTGATTGAGGATGATCGCGAAATCGCGACGACGTTGCGGAGCGTGCTGGAATCGGCCGGGTATGCGGTCAGTTACGCCCCCAATGGAAAAGAGGGGCAGCGGCTGATCGAAGAGATGAGGCCCGCACTAGTCATCACCGACATGATGATGCCCCAGCTCGGCGGTTTCCCCGTCCTCGAATTCCTCAAGCAGATGCAGGACCCGCCCAAAGTCATCATGATCACCGCCAATGAAGGGGGTCGGCACAAGGCGTATGCCGAGATGCTCGGCGTTTCCGATTATCTGCGCAAGCCGTTCGCCATGGACGTCATGCTGGAAGCGGTTGAAAAAGCCCTGTCGCGCAACAGCTCGCCCGCCGACGACGGCGCCAAACCGAAACGCCTGTCGCGAAAAAAGGCAGAGTGAACGCGGATTTAGCGGCTGGAGTCCCGGCTTCGGCCGGCGGACGCGGCGCGGGCGCCGCCTGAACGCGGGACTCCAGCGGCCCTCGCCCCGGCCCTCTCCCAGTGGGAAGCTCGAAGGAAGCATCGCATGTCGTTTTCCTACAGTCTGTACCAGTTGATCGTCCAGACCTCGACGAACCTTCCCTCCGACATTCGGCGGCTGATCGCCGAGGCGAACCGGAGGGAAACGCCGAACACCAATTCGGCCCTGGCGCTGAACGTGATCGCCCGCAACATCGACATGGCGTGCGAATCCGAGCGCCCCATCTGCCAGGATACGGGGATGCCGACGTTCATCGTGACCACCCCGGTCGGTTTCGACCAGCTCGTGCTGGAAGAGCAGATCCGCGAGTGTGTCGCCCGGGCGACGAAGGCGGGAAAGCTCCGCCCCAATTCGGTCGATTCGCTGACGGGCAAAAACAGCGGCGACAACCTGGGTCCCGGGACCCCGGTGATTCACTTCCATCAGCACTGGCAGGATGACGTCGAGGTCAAATTGCTGCTCAAAGGGGGCGGGTGCGAAAACAAGAACATCCAGTATTCGCTCCCGCAGGAGCTTCCCGGCCTGGGCCGTGCCGACCGCGATCTCGACGGTGTCCGCAAGTGCCTGATGCACGCCGTTTACCAGGCGCAGGGCCAGGGCTGCTCGGCGGGATATCTGGGAGTGTGCGTCGGTGGCGACCGCACGAGTGGCTACGAGGCGGCCAAGATGCAGCTCTTCCGCAAGGCCGACGACGTGAACCCTGTTCCCGAACTGGCCGAGCTCGAAAAATACGTGACCGAGAACGCCAACGAGCTGGGGATCGGTACGATGGGCTTCGGCGGCCGGGTGACACTGCTGGGGTGCAAAGTCGGCGCCATGAATCGCCTGCCTGCCTCATTTTTCGTCTCGGTCGCGTATGACTGCTGGGCCTTCCGCCGACTGGGAGTCGTCCTCGATGCGAAGACGGGAGAGATCCGCCGCTGGCTCTACCGCGAGCAGGATGAGATCAAGAAGCTTGCGGCGGGCAAAGGATTTCAGCTCACGGGTAAAGAGATCGTGCTGGAAGCCCCGATCACTGACGAAAAGATTCGCAGCATCAGGGCCGGCGACGTGGTCGTCGTCAACGGCCCTGTGCACACCGGCCGTGACGCGCTGCACCATTACCTGTTGCATCACGATTCGCCGGTCGATCTGCGCGGGCAGGTGCTCTATCACTGCGGACCGGTGATGATCAAGGACAAAGCCGGCAGGTGGCAGGTGACCGGGGCCGGGCCGACCACCTCCATTCGCGAAGAACCGTATCAGGCCGACATCATCGGGAGGTTTGGGATCCGGGCCGTGATCGGCAAGGGGGGAATGGGAGCCAAAACTCTGAAGGGATTGCAGCAGCACGGCGCCGTGTACCTGAACGCGATCGGCGGCGCGGCCCAGGTGTATGCCGACTGCATCGTCGGCGTCGACGGGGTCGATCTTCTGGAAGAGCTGGGCGTCCCCGAGGCGATGTGGCACCTGCAGGTGAACGGCCTGGCCACGATCTGCACCATGGATTCCCACGGAAACAGCCTGCACCGCGATATTGACCAGGCAAGTCTTGCGGAACTCGGCAAGTTCGCCGAGCCTGTGTTCAGCGAATCGGCGGGCTAATCTTCAACGCCCAGATGGCGGTCGATCGCTCGCGCCTTGGGGCTGTAGAGCCATTTGCCCAATCCGTCGGGTTCCTTTTCAATCTCTTCGCCGTTTCGCCCTTCCTTGCTGGCGATGTCGTATTCGTCGTGATAGTCGCCGCGATTGACGTTCCATTTGCTGTTCGGATCAAGCGGCTTACACCCGGAAAAAGGCAAAACGGGCACAGACAGCAACACGAGGGCGATCAATCGCATGAGACGAATCTCCCCGGCAAGCGGACGCAGCGGCAGACCGCCGCGACCGGTTGCGGTATGATGGGAACCGACTGGGGGTGGGTTGGCGGGAGTATGAATCGTGAGAGGGTGGAAATAAATCAGATTTGGTCAAATGCGCCTAGTGCAATTGCATTACAATGGACTCCTTAGACATTCTCGTCGTCGCCCCCCACCCCGATGACGCCGAAATCGGCGTCGGAGGGGCGCTCATCCGCTCAAAATCGCAGGGGTTGAGAATCGGCGTCGTCGACCTTACGACCGGCGAGCCGACACCGCACGGCAGCCTGGAAATCCGGGCCCGCGAGACGGCTGCGGCGACCGAGGTCCTCAAGCTCGACTGGCGCGACAACCTGGGGCTTCCGAACCGCAGCCTGGAGGCGACCCTGGCGGCCCGGCGGGCCCTGGCCGGGGTCTTTCGCACGACCTGCCCGAAGATCATATTCGCCCCGTACTGGGAAGACGCCCATCCCGATCACCTCGCCGCCAGCCAACTGGTGGATGCCGCGCGGTTCTGGTCGAAGCTGTCTAAAACCGATTTGCCGGGGGAGCCGTACTGGCCGCCGCGGGTTCTTTACTACTTCAGCATTCACCTGAAGATCCATCCCGGGCCCTCGTTCGTCGTCGACATCAGCGACGAGATTGAAGGCAAGATGCAGGCGATCGGGTGTTATAAAAGCCAGTTTGTCACCGGACGGTCGCGCGAGTTCCCGACGCCCCTCGACGACATTCGCGATCGCGCGCGGTATTGGGGGTGGAGCATCGGTGTCCGCTACGGCGAACCGTTCGCCAGCCGCGAAGAGATCGGGCTGAAGAACCTCGATTCGCTCGTCTGAGCGGAAAGCGCCTACGTCCTCGGAGCGGCCGCGGAACGGGACGGGCTTCACGCAATGGCTTCCCACACAGGTTCGCCGCCGTGCGAGATGCCGACCGGGCGCCCCGAGAGATCTTCGACCGTCAGGGCCGGGTTGATCCCCAGCAACTGGTAGATCGTGGCGACCAAGTCGCCCGCCGAAACGGGCCGGTCCACCGGGTAGGCGGCCTGCTCGTCAGTCTTCCCCACGACAACGCCGCGTTTGATCCCCCCACCGGCCAGCAGCGCAAAGCCGCACTGCGGCCAATGATCTCGTCCCGCTTTTCCGTTTACCCGCGGTGACCGCCCCATTTCTCCCATGACGACCACCAGCGTCGTTTGCAGCAGCCCGCGCTCTTCAAGATCAGCGATCAGCCCCGCCACGACCCGGTCGAGCATCGGCAGCAGCACCCGGCACATGCCGAAGTCGTTTTCGTGCATGTCCCAGTGATTGCCGCTTTCAGCTTCCTCCCAGTTGACGCTGATGAACGTCGAGCCGGCTTCCACGAGCCGGCGGGCGATGATCAGGCTCGAGCCCCACAGGTTGCGGCCGTAACGATCGACGATCCGGTCGGGCTCGCCGGAAACATCGAACGCCGCCCGCGTCTTGGGACTGGTCAGCAGCGCGAAGACCTGCTGCTGGAAATGACTCATTCCCTGCGCCGCGTGCGAGGCTTCAATCGTCGCCACGCTGTGGTCGAGCTGGTCGAGGAGCGAGCGCCGGCGGTCGAGGCGGTCGGCCGTGACGTCGGGGAGACTGGCCGTCGAAGGAAGGAGCGGGACACCGACCGGCGTCGTCGGCTGATAAAAAGCCCCTTTCCCGTCGAACTTCTTGTCCCAGATCGTAAACAGCGGGTCGTACTGGCTTCCGAGATACCCGCCGTAGGGCCCGGCCCGCCGCAACGACTGCGAATATCCCGGATAGGCCGGCATGATGACGTACCGCGGGATGTCAGTGGGTCCCAAATTCAAGAACTGACAGACGGCGCCCATGCCGGGGTGATCGCTGCGCTTCGCAAAATAATTCTCGCGGTCATTGCCCCCGTCGAAGCCCGTCAGGACGTTATACGGATTGTGGCTGTTGTAGCGATGCGAATACGTGCGGATCAGCGTGGCGCGATCCATCACCTGGGCGGTCAGCGGCAGGAGTTCGCAGATAGCCAGTCCCGGAACCGATGTAGCGATCGGCTGGAACTCCCCGCGCACCTGCACGGGGGCCGCCGGCTTCATGTCGAACATGTCGAGATGCGGCGGGCCGCCGAACAGGTTGATCAGAACGACCGATTTCGCCGATCCCGGGCGGACGGGCCGTTGCGTTTCACCAGCTTTGAGAAGATTCTCGAGGGTCACTCCGCTGAACAGCGACAGGCCCCCGACACACAGCGCTTCGCGGCGCGTCAGGCCGTCGCACGGTTTCGTTCCCCGCCCGAGAATTCGCAGCATGTGGATCTCGCGATTTGCGGCGATTGTTATCCAACTAGAATATCAGATCAGGATTCGTTGATGCAAGTAAGCGTCGCCGGCGATGGAGTCGCGAAACCACAAACGGCCGGCGATGTGGAAAATACTCGGCAGGGTCGGAACGTCCCAGCCGTCATGAACATTGTATCGGCAAGTTCGCAATCTCTTCGCGCAGGAACCTTCTCTCGCTATTCACACCGTAACTCGCTAAAAT
>JBLMWR010000996.1:0-5355 GCA_050257335.1 Deltaproteobacteria bacterium
TAACGGCCGATAGTAAGAGTGTTCTGGAGTAATGACCAATGCGGATTCGCCGCCCATGGAAGATTGTCGGAGCTTTGGCCGGGGCCGCCATGGTGACAGGCGCGATTCTAGTCTGGAAGGAGCGGACGTCATGGCATCGGTGGACTGCGCCCGATTTCTTAATCGAGGCGGGTGAATACGCAGATCCCGCCGAGGCGGCGTATCTCTCCGACGTGAAGCCGATCCTCGCCGCACGGTGCTACAAGTGTCATGGTGCTGTCCGCAGTGAAGGTGGACTGCGGGTCGATAGCGTGGCGGCGATGCTGAGGGGCGGCGACAGCGGGCCTGCGATCGTCGCCGGGAATCCCGACGAGAGCCCGTTGATCGCCGCCGTCAGGCATGCTGATTGGGTTTCTCCAATGCCCAAAGACGGCGATCCGTTAACGGAATCGCAAATCGGCGGGCTGGCCGACTGGGTTAAATCGGGCGCCATCGGGCCGCAAAACGAGAGGCCGGACGATCCGGCGGCCGCGCATTGGGCGTTTCGCCCGGCGGTCGAGCCCACCTTGCCGTCCTTGGAGACGGCGCGGAAATACGCAAATCCGATCGACCTCTTCGTCGCGGCCGCGCGCCAGGAGAAGGGCTTGAGACCGGCTGAGCCAGCACCGAAAGAGCTCCAGTTGCGGCGAGTCTACCTCGACCTGGTTGGCCTGCCGCCGACGCAGGCAGAGATCGATGCGTTCCTCGACGACGAGTCTTCGCAGGCATACGAACGGGTGGTCGACCGCCTGCTCGACAACCCCCAGTACGGGGTGAGGTGGGGGCGTCATTGGCTCGATGTGTGGAGATACAAGGAGCACGATGGGCGCAAGAGCGAGAAGCAGACCTGGTCGAGCAGCGAGCATATCTGGGTCTGGCGCGACTGGGTGGTGCGATCTTTGAATCGCGACAAGGGCTACGATCGCATGATCCTCGAGATGCTCGCGGGTGACGAACTTGCCCCGAATGATCCCGACGCCTTGGCCGCAACTGGTTTTATCGTGCGGAACTGGGACAGGCACGATAGAAACGTGTGGATCGACCAGGTCGTGGAACACACGTCGAAGGCGTTTCTGGGGCTCCATTTGAACTGCGCACGCTGCCACGACCACAAGTTCGATCCCATTTCCCAGGTCGCCTATTACGGATTGCGGGCCTGCTTCGAACCTCACGACGTCAAGACCGAGAGCCTCGCCCTGGGCCGTGCACGCGAAACGCTGCCCGTGACCTTCGTCAGCGACGTCCACCTCGACGCCAAAACGAGGGTCTTTCACCGCGGAGACTACGACTCCCCGATCGACAACATCAAGGTCGTTCCCGGCGTTCCCGAGGTGATTCGCGGCTCAGGGCTATTGATCCGGCCCGTCCGCACGCGCGATGGCGGGTCGAGCACCGGACGCAGGCTGGCGCTGGCGCGCTGGATGGTCGACCCGGCAAATCCGTTGACCGCCCGCGTCGCCGTCAATCACGTCTGGATGCGCCATTTCGGAGCGCCCCTCGTGGAAACCGTGACCGACTTCGGGCTGGCCGGCAGCCCCCCGTCGCACCCGAAGCTTCTCGACTGGCTGGCGGTCAATTTTCGCAGGAGCGGATGGAGCCTCAAATGGCTGCATCGCCAGATCTTGACCTCGCAGACTTATCGCATGCGAAGCTGTTCGCCCGAGGCGGACGCCGCGAATGCGGAAATCGATCCCGATAACCGCTGCCTGTGGAGGATGAACACCCGTCGGATGGAGGGCGAGATCGTCCGGGATTCGATGCTCTATCTGGCGGATGCGCTGGATCAGTCGATCGGCGGCGAGCCGCTGGACCACGAGTTGGCCGAGACGACAAATCGCCGCAGCGTCTACTATCGATACTCTCAGGAGGACAAGCCGCAACTGCTCGAGGTTTTCGACGCGGCCGAAGTCAACGAGTGCTATCGGCGGCATGTCAGCATTGTTCCGCAGCAGTCCCTGGCGTTGTGCAACGGGTCGTTTGCCTGGCGACAGGCCGCTCGCATCTCGACCAGACTGAGCCGAGACGCCGAAACCGACGACCGGTTCGTTCTGCACGCGTTCCGGTGCGTTACCGGGCGGTGTCCCTCGGAAACGGAAACCACCCTTTGTCTCGGCTTTCTCAACGAGCAGCGCGAGCTGTTCTCCCACGGAGAGATTCTTCCCGCAAGCGGCGCCGACGGCGGAGAACCGCCCTGGGCGGCCTCCGATGCCGAAGCGGCGGCTCGGACATGGCTGGTTCATGCGCTCTTGAATCACAACGACTTCGTCACAATTCGATAAAGAGAGTCCCAGGCGTTTCAAGGAACTATGTCATGGCTGTCAACGGATTGGCCCTTTGCGATCGACGTGAGTTTCTGCGCTGGTCTGCCGCCGGAATGGCGACGGTTTGCGGCGCGTACGGCGGCGCTCGGGCGGCTGGCGCGACTGACGAGCCGCACGATGCGTTCCAGGAGGGAAACCTGCCGTGCGTCCGCGCGGCGCGGGCCGACGCAGTCATCTGGCTGTGCATGCTGGGCGGCGTGAGCCACCTCGAATCCTTCGATCCGAAACCGGCGCTCAACAAATACGCCGGGAAGACCTTCTCTGCGACTCCTTTCGACGTCCTGAATCAGCGCTTCACGAACAAGAACATCGACAACATGGGAAGCAAGGAGGGGCCGAAGCACGAGTCTCACATTCTGCCCCTGCAGGTCGGGTTTCAGAAGCAGGGTGAAAGTGGCATCGAGGTCAGCGACTGGTGGCCCTGCGTCGGTCGTCGCATCGACGACATCGCGGTCGTGCGCTCGTTGTGGACGACCGACTTTCAGCACTCGGCCCAGGCGCAGTTCCACACGGGGCGTCCGGTCCGAATGTCGCGCCCGCCGTCGGTCGGCGCCTGGGTCCGGTACGCGGCGGGCAGCCGCTCGTCCCGGCTCCCCGGATTCATCGTTCTTGGTCAGCCTCCCAGTGATTTCGGCGGAGGGCGGACGGCGCACGAGGCGTCATACCTCGGTCCGTCGTACGCCGGAGTCCGCCTGAGCTCGAGTCCAACGTCGGCGCTTCCCTTCTCGCCGCCTGATTCCAGACTGTATGCACAGGCTCAACGCAACGAGTTCGAACTCTTGCGCCAAATGAATACGCTGACGGCGCAGGGAGAGCCGAACGATTCGAGCCGGAAAGCCCGCAGTCGTGCATACGAGCTGGCGTATTCCATGCAGGAGAGCTATCCGCGCGTCCTCGACATGTCCGATGAGACGCCCGAGACGCAGCAACTTTATGGACTCGACGAACCGGTCACCGAGCCGTTCGGGCGACAATGTCTCGTGGCCCGAAGGCTGGTCGAACAGGGGGTGCGATTCATTCAGATCTACCACGGCGGAAACCCGAATAACGACAACGGCGACTGGGACGCGCATCAAAACGTGAGGGAGAACCACGGTCGCATGTGCCCCCGGGTCGACAAGCCGATCGCCGGCCTGCTTCAGGACCTGAAACGGCGAGGGATGCTCGAGCGAACCCTCGTCGTCTGGGGCAGCGAGTTCGGGCGCGCGCCAAATGTCGACTTTCGAACGCCCTGCGGCGGTCCCGACTTCTCGAAGCGAATGGGCCGCGATCACCACGTCTTTGGTTTCTCATGCTGGTTTGCCGGCGGAGGCGTCAAGGGCGGCGTCGTCCACGGCAGGACCGACGAGCTGGGGTTCCACGCCGTCGAGGATCGGCACTACGTCACCGACGTGCATGCCACGATCTATCACCTCCTCGGATTGCCGCACGATCGGATGAAAATCGAGGGGCGTCAGCGGCTGCCCGATGATCTCGGCACGCCGATTCACGGGATCCTCGCCTGACCGATTCCGCTCTTGCCTCATTCCGCCGATTCGGTTATTAAGGCACCGCGTCTTCGAAAGGGAATTTGAAGCGGGGGACGAAGGAATGTCGCAATATCTGGCGGCGATCTGGAAGTGCCGTTATTTCTGGTTGTCGCTCGTCCAGATGGACCTTCGCAGCCGGTACCGGCGCTCGGCGCTGGGGGTGGGCTGGTCGCTGCTGCATCCGATCGCCATGACGGCGATTTTCTGCCTGGTTTTCCCGCGGATCTTCGGAGTGGTCGACATCCGCGAGTACGCCCCCTCGGTGTTGGTGGGGCTCTGTTTCTGGAACTTCGTCACCTCCACGACGCTGGTGGGAAGCCAGTGCCTGATCGCCGGCGAGCGGTACATCCGGCAGTACCCGGCCCCGATGGCGATCTATCCCCTGCGAACCGTGCTGGGCTCGTCGTTTCATTTTCTGATGGCCCTCGTGCTGGTGCTCGCGGTGCGGTTCGTCCTCATCGGCTTTTCGGGGGTGTTTTCGTTCGTGAGCCTGGTTCCCACGGTGCTGATGATTTTCGTCGTGGGCTGGTCGCTGGCGGTGCTGGCCGGGTTCGTCACCGCGTATTTTCCCGACATGCAGCATTTGGCCGAAGTGGGCCTGCAGATCCTGTTTTACGCGACGCCGATCGTTTATCCGGCCAACCGAATCGGGGGGAAGCTGGGGGCGGCCCTCTCGTGCAATCCTCTGGCGGCCTTTCTGGAGCTGCTGCGGGCGCCGCTCCTGCACGGGGAGTTTCCGGATTCGTCGCGGGTGGCGCTGGCCGCCCTGAGCGCGGCCGCGATTGCCGGCGCCGCCACGTTCACCCTCGTCCGCCTTCAGAAAAAGATCATCTTTCAACTTTAATTCCCGCAGAAAAAGGGGCCGGGCGCGTCGCGGAAGGGGCAGCCCCAAGGTCGCCGAATTTCACGCCTCCACGACTTTCGATCGGAGCCGGTCCCCTTTCTCCGCCAGAGACAAATGACTTCCATCGAACTGGAGAACGTGAGCCTGGTCTTTCGCGTGCGGCAGAACCGCCGCATTCCGCTGAAGGACTTCATCGTCCGGCAGATGTTCCGCCGGTCGGTCAATCCCTATATGGATGTCCGGGCCCTGCAGAACATCAGCCTGACGATCCGCGAGGGAGACCGCCTGGGAATCGTCGGGCACAACGGGGCCGGCAAGAGCACCCTGCTCAAGCTGCTGGCGGGCATTTATCCTCCCACCGCCGGAACCCGCGCGGTCAGCGGGCAGATCAGCTCGCTGTTCGACCTGCAATTGGGATTCGAGCCCGAGGCCAGCGGATGGGAGAACATCGCCTACCGCGGGTATCTGCAGGGGGAAACCCCCAGATCGCTGCGGGCCAAGCTCTACGAGATCGCCGAATTCAGCGAGCTTGGGGAGTTTCTCGGCAGCCCCGTCCGGCACTATTCGAGCGGCATGCTGGTGCGGCTGGCTTTTGCCGTGGCCACGGCCATCGACCCCGAAATCCTGCTGGTGGATGAAGTCC
>JBLMWR010000997.1:0-7973 GCA_050257335.1 Deltaproteobacteria bacterium
GCGCGTCGCCCGCGCCGGAGTTGCCCGGTCCGGCGGCGCCGGCCTCGCCCGCGTTTCGCGGAGAGATCTTGGGCAGCACCTGCTGGCGGACCAGTTGCGAATCGAAGGTCACCAGGCTCACGTCGTGAGTCCGCCGGAGCGTTTCCAGCAGCGGCGACTTTTCGAGCAGGGTGCGGACGAGGTCGGCCCGCGAGGGGACGGCTTTCTGGGGCGTGGCGCCCCCGGCGGCGACCAGGTCTTTATCCTGGCGGCTCATCGACACCGACGTATCGGCCAGAATCACGACGCGCGACGGCTCGAAGATGCTCCGCGATTTGCGTTCCTGCGGAACCAGTGCCACCACCAGCAGCGCCAGCAGCACCCCGATCCGCAGGCCCCACAGCCAGACCTTCCAGAACGGGTGCAGCGCGCGGGTATCTTTACGATACAGCCAGCTCGCGATCAGGAAGAGCGCCACGAAGGCGACGATCCACCCCGCCCGGGCTTCGCGCCCGAATTCGAACGTGTTCCAGAAGCTGCCCCAACCCTCCCAGCCGGGGAACCATTTCGCGATGGATTCCATTATTCTCGACCTCCCGGGAATTGCTGGGCTGGCGAGTGAAACGCGTTCGGCGCAGCGGGCGCGCTGCTGTGGAGCGCGGGCCGAGCGTCAATGCATGACACCACCGTGGCAGCAGAACGTGTCAGGGAGGAACCTGCACCATGCCGATGGCTCATGCACCCGCTCCTGCGACTTTGGGGTGATAACTGAGCCTGAGGGCCATCGCCTGCTCGGCCAGCAGAATGATCAGGAGCGCCATCAGGACATAGTCGTGAATCTCGCGGGTCGATTCTTCGCCGTGCACCCAGTTGAAATCGCCGACTTCCTGAATCTGCACCTTCACGTCGGGATCCAGCCGCCGCCGGATCCCCTCCGTCGCGGCCAGTTTCAGATGGCTCTCGGCCGCCGAGACGTTGTAGGCGAAGCGGCGGGTTTCCTCCCCGGCGTCCTGGCGCCTGACGCGCAAGGCATACACGCCCGGCTGGTCGGTGTTCTTGTACGCCTCTTCATACAGGATCTTCGCCGCCGGTTCCCTGCCGCCCTGATCCGTCGCAGGACGATCCGGCGGGGGGCCCGCCGGGGGGTCCGCCGGGGCCGATCCCGGTTGCCGGATCCCGACCGTCAGCGGCACGCGGCTTCCGTCGGGGGGCAGAATCTCGACCTGCGGCGAATACGCGGCCGCTTCGAGCGCGATGACGAGCGGCTCACCGACTGTTTTCAGATTGAGCGTCTGCCGCCCCGTTGCCAGGTAAGCGGCCGTCTGCAACTGGATGGGGACGAAGGTCTCCGGGACGCGCGGCCAGTTGGTCCAGGCCGTGCCGCACGCCGTCAGGAAGGCCACGATCTTTCCCTACCCCAGCCGGTGTTCGAGTACGAGGGGGGCCCGGTTCCGCAGCGAAGCGATCACCTGGACGCCGTCGGGGACAGTCCAGTCTCTGGCGACCGAGAAATAGCGGGTGACCCTGGCGTAGTTGAGCAGCTCCTGCCCGGAACCCTGATAGACGTCGAAAATCGCATGCGGCGCGACCTGCATGTCGGGCGCCGGGTTGGTCTCGTCGACGAACAGGTCGGCCATTCCCCCCAGCCGCGCCGGGAACAGTCCTTCCCCTTCCTGATAGAGCTTGTCGTTGTAGAAGGCGGTCCGCACCTGGGGACCCAGGTACCAGGCGAGCCCTCCCCCGGCGCGAACGTAGTCCTCGAGCGCCTTGATCGCGTCAGCCGGGAGTTCCGAAATGTTCAGCAGAAAGATGCTCTGGAATTTGTCGAGCGATTCCCGCCGCAACGTGTCGATGCGACCGTTCATGGGAGCGAAGCCCGTCTTTTTCGTGTCGGCCCCGAGCGCGTCGTACAGATAAAACCCCTCGCTCTCCCCCGATCCGCCGTCGACGATCAGGACCGGGTTCGCTTCCGGCACATGGATCGAGAGGAAGCGGACGTTGTCCTGCTCGAGGGCGTCGGCGGGAAGGGAAACCTGCACGTCGTGCGGGCCGGTTTTTGAGAACTGCTCGTCGAACTCGATCGTCCGATCCTTGCCGGCGTCGATCTTGTCGATGGTTTCGGTCGCCGGCCGCTTCTGGCCGTCCACCAGCACCGTCAGACGCACGTCGCGGGCCCCCTCGGCGCCGTAGTTCCTGACCGTCACCGACAGCCGCAGCGGCACATTGACGGCCGCCACGTCCACCGCTCCCGAGAGATCGGTGATCCCCAGGTTGGGGTGCGATTCGGCGACGGTCTTGACGAGATTGACGGTCACCTTGTCGCGGTCCATTTCCCCCAGGATCGTCGCCAGGGCGCTGTCTTCCTCCCAGTCGGTCTGGCGAAAGTCGGAAATGAGATGGAAGTTGCGGGCGGCGCCGCCGAGGTCGGCGAGCATCTTGCGCGCGGTTTCGGCCCCCGCCGCCAGGTCGAGCGCGCGGTGCGAGCAGCGCATCCCCTTGAGCCCTCCCTCGAGACGGCCCACGAACTCTTTGTTGAGGTTCTCCTGCGTGTACACCGGCTGCGCGGGGTTCGAGAGCAAGAGCAGCGTGAGGGTCTGGGTGTCGGGCTTGCGCTCTCCCTCGGCGGCGATCTTGCGGACGACGTCGAGGGCGGCGTCGAAGGCCGAGGCGTCCCCCGCGCGGTCGCGCATCGAACCCGAGTCGTCGAGCAGCACCAGGTGATGCGTCTTCTGCCCCTGGAAGAGCGAGAAGCGTTCGGGATCGACGAGGGGCCGGGCCACGAGCATGACCAGGGCCGCCACGACCATCAGCCTCAGCAACAGGAGCAGGAGCTGTTCGAGCAGCAGCCGGCGGCGGTTGCGCTGCTGGCTGGCCAGCAGAAACTCCATCGCCGCCCACTTCACCCGCCGGAACCGCATGCGGTTGATGAAGTGGATGATGACGGGCGCCGCCAGCAGCAGGGCCCCCGGAATGACAAATTCCGGATGAACGAACAGGCTGGAAATCCAGTCAGGCATGGGGAAGGAGGAAATCCGAAGGACGAATGACTCAAGAAGGCCGAAATTCAAAACCCGGATGACGAAGGAAAATCAAAACTCAAAAACTAGAACCACAGATGACGCGGAGACTCGCCGATGTGCCAGTTCATCTCGCTCATATTTATCCGCGCGTATCCGCGTTGCAAACGGTTCGAATTTGCGCGGCCTGCAACGAATTCTCGCCTGGAATGTCGTAACACGACGCTGCTACAAGGAAAAAGACACAGAGGCTCACGCAAAGACGCAAAGGGAATAAAACCAAGCGGGTCGCTGTGGAAACAGGCCGGCCATCTATGATTACGGGTGATTGGAATTCTTTGCGCCTTTGCGTGATAATCTTGTAGTCCTATCCATTTGGTTCCGGCGCGTGGCCGGGCCAAGTCATCCGCGGTTCGATTCTTCGGTCCTTTCGTTATGACCGCACCGTCTGTCGCATTCCGAGCCTGTGGTTCAAATAATGCGCCAGCGCCGCGTCGAGGTGGTCGCTGGTGCGGATGATCTGGAAGTCGATGGTGTTCTTCGCGCAGTGCCGCCGGATTTCTTCGTGGAACTTCTGCACCGCCTCGAGGTACCCCTCGCGCAGCGCCCGCGGGTCGCACACCAGCTCGCCCGCCTGTTCCAGCCCCTCGAACCGCGTCGTTCCCGCGTAATTGAAGTCCAGCTCTTCGTCGTCCATGACGTTGAAGAGGAGCACGTCGTGCCCCCGGTGCCGAAGCAGCTTCAGCCCCCGGAACAACCCGTCGCGCGGCACGAACAGATCCGAGATCAGGACGACCATTCCCCGCTGCGCCTGCTGGTCGGCGACCTGCGCCAGAATGTGGTAGATGTCGGTCTTTTCGGCCGGGTTCTGGGCATCGAGCGCGGCCAGCACGGCGTGCAGGTGGTTCCGCTTGCTGCGCGGCGGCACGGCGGCCCGCACGGCGGCGTCGAAGCTCGTCAGCCCCACCGAATCCTGCTGTCGCAGGAGCAGGTACGCCAGGCTCGCCGCGACCGCGCACTCATACTCGTACTTGGTCATCGCCTGGGTGCCGAACTGCATCGACTCGCTGACGTCGACCAGCAGCATACACCGCAGATTGGTCTCTTCTTCGTACTGCTTAATATAGTACTTGTCGGTCTTCGACCAGACCTTCCAGTCGATGCGCCGCGGATCGTCGCCGGCGACGTACTCGCGGTGCTGTGCGAACTCGACCGACTGTCCGAAATACGGACTGCGGTGCAGGCCCGACAGAAACCCCTCCACGACGTTCCGTGCCTGCAGCTCCAGCCGCGCAATGCGCGAAATCGCCTCAGGCTGCAAAAATCTTCTGGAATCGCGGGTCACGCGTCAGCTCGCCTTCCTTCGAGGGGGTTTCCTGGACCAGCCGCTGGATCACCTTGTCGGCCGAAATGCCTTCGCTCTCGGCCGAGAAGTTGGTGACGATGCGGTGCCGCATGACGGGGGCCGCCAGCGCCGAGATGTCTTCGGTCGAGACGTAGCTGCGGCCGTGCAGCAGCGCCCGGGCCTTGCCACCCAGCAGCAGGTACTGCACCGCGCGGGGGCCGGCTCCCCAGCTCAGCCAGTCGTTGATGAATTCCGGGACGCCCCCCTCCCCGATCCGCGTCTGCCGCACCAGGGCCAGCGTGTAGTCCACGACGTGGTCGCTGGCCGGCACCTGCCGCACGATCCGTTGCAGATCGAGGATTTCCTGCGCCGACAGCACCTGTTTGACGTCGTCGGTCAGCAGGGCCGTGGTCCGCCTGGCAATCTCCTTCTCTTCCTGGAAGCTCGGGTAGTTGACGAACACCTTGAACATGAAGCGATCCTGCTGCGCCTCGGGAAGGGCGTACGTCCCTTCCTGCTCGATCGGGTTCTGCGTCGCCAGGACGAAGAACGGGTCGGTGAGCGCGTGCCGTACGCGTCCCACCGTCACCTGCCGTTCCTGCATCGCCTCGAGCAGCGCGGCCTGGGTCTTGGGGGGCGTGCGGTTGATTTCGTCCGCCAGGATGACGTTATAAAAAAGCGGCCCCTCGATGAAGCGGAACTCGCGCCGCCCGGTCGTCCGGTTTTCTTCAAGCACTTCGGTGCCGGTGATGTCGGCGGGCATCAGGTCGGGGGTGAACTGGATGCGGCTGAAGGTCATCGACAGCGTGCGGGCCAGCGTGCTGATCATCAGCGTCTTGGCCAGTCCCGGAACGCCTTCCAGAATGCAGTGCCCGCGGCTGAACAGGGCGATCAGCAGTTGCTCGATCACTTCCTCCTGCCCGACGATCACCTGGGACATCTGCTGTTTAATGGATGCGTAAGCTTTTTGAAGCTTGTCGATCGATTGCTGGCTGTCGGCCGTGAAGGACGTCTCTGGCATGATACGCTGTCGGCTCCGGAACGTGGAATGACGGTCACAGGACACGCAGATTCTTCATTTTACCCAACCGGAAAGGCGTCTGCGACCGCAATCGTGCAAAAGCGCTGCCGCCTCTATACCAATCGTATCCAACCCCCGCGACCACAACAAGATGCCGGCAATCGCCCTGTTGAAGACGACATCGTCACCCTTCGGGTTCCCGACCGAGCGACGACCGAATTCGCGTCCCCGGGCGTTCCTTCGCGGCCTTTGCCCGTCCCGGCCGCGTCTTTGCGACCTGCGGAGAGTCTGCCGGCGGTGCCGGTCAAACTGATTTTTTCCTCGAGATCGGGTCGATGGATCATCTAAGACAGGGGTGATTTCCCGCGAATTTCTCCCTATCGGCGTTTCCTCAGATTGCCTACAATCCCAAACGAGGCAGGCGGAACCGGCTTCCGCCCCGAAGGCGCGGGAACTTCCGGGTCGCGCTCGCTCAAAGGAATGTCGCGATGAACGGAGTCAAGTTGAGGATTCGCCTCGCGGGGTGCGCCGTGCTCCTGGCCGGCTGCATTTCTCCCCAGAACACCCGCCTTCCGACCCTGGGATACAATCGCGACACGCGCGCCGAGCGCGGGTCGTACAATTATCTCAATCCGCTTCCCGACGCGAGCGTCGGCACGCCGTTCGACCAGCCGCGGGGCTTCGATCTTCCGCGCGCCCAGCCGCGCCGCGCGCAGGAAAACTTCGCGACGACCGAGTCGATCACCGGGGGCGGCGGCGCCGTCTCGAGCCCCGCCGCGTCGCGCTACCCGAGCAGCGTCAACCCGTAGGCGCAGGGCAGGCTTTCAAGCGTGACAGGAGGTCGGGCTGGTTTCGACCCGGAAGTCGCGGACAGCCCGCTTGCGCCATTGTGCAGGCCTGCTCCGAGGGCGTGATCTATGCTTCACCTGCCTCCCCTGTGACGGGGGAAGTGCATGCGCCGCCGACGGGCAATCGGAGAACGGCGGAAGCCGGCTCTACGAGCGCTCGGGGTGCGCGGCTTCATCCAGCGCGGCGGTGATTTCGCGGCGGGCAGTGAGGTAGTAGCCGCCGCCCACGGCGGCGATCGCGAGGGTGACCACGCGAAACGCGATGCCGGCCATGATGCCGGCCCCTTCGGCCTGTGTGTGCGGGATCATTTCCGGGCGAAGTTGCACGTAGAACCAGCCGATCGCCCCTTCCAGCGCGCCGACTCCGCCGGGCGTGGGAATCAGGACGCCGAACAATTCGGCGTTGGGCATGAAGTAGAAGTGCGAGACGAGGCCGGGAATCCACGGCTGACGCATCCACAGGGCGCAGAAGTAGAAACCGGAAATGAGGCCGGCGTGACCGACGAGGCTGAGTCCCATTGCCGCCAGGACGACTTTGGGTTTGGACTGGTACAACTTTACGCCGTGCAGCAACTCACCGAGGATCTTGCCGACGAACCGCAGATTCGGCAGACGATTGACCCAGCCCCAGCGCGTCGTGGCCGGGAAGAGCATCAGGGCCAGGCCCGCCAGGCCGCCCAGCGTTCCGATCCACAAGAGCGCCGTCGCCAGTTCCAGCTCCGGGGAGTGCGGAATGTCATTGGGCAGCCGGGTCGCCGCGGCGCCGACCATGAAGAGGGCCAATAGACCCAGAACGCGGTCGAGGAGTACCGTGGCGACAGCCACGGCTTTGCGCGACGTCTGATCGCGGGCGAGGAGAACGGCTTTGAAGAGATCGCCGCCGACTGAACCCACCGAGATGTAGTTCGAGACGACTCCGATGAAGCCGTAGCGCACGGCGTCACGGAGGCGAAAGGGAAACTCCTGGGCGCGGACGAGAAAGTACCAGCGGACGAAGGTGATGAGGGTTGAGCCTGTGATGAGGAGCAAGGCCACGATCGCGAAGCCCCAGGCTTTGGGGGTTGCCGCAATCTTGCGGACATTCTCCTGGTTGGAATGGTACATCCACGCCAGGATTCCCAGCGCAACCGGCCACTTCAGCCAGGTCCACGACTGGCCCGCCAGATGCGCCAGCGCGACCAGCACCGCACGGGTGCCGGTGGGGCGCGCTTCGGGCAGCGGTTCGGGGGAGGGGGTGTCCGCGGTAGTCACAGAGAGGATACCAGGGTTTTTGCAGTGTGGACTCCAGTCCACAGCCGGAAGAACGCGGGATGGATATAGCGGAATTGCGAGTTCCGGGCAAGGCGGGGGCCGGGCGGCTTCAGTGAGTTCAAAGGAGCAGGCACGCTCCGCATGCGGTCCGCCGCGGGACGTGCCGACGAGCCCAGACCACGGGCCGGGTCGCGCAATTCATCCCCGCGGCGACACGGCGTGCAAACACGTCGCGACCGTGCCCGGTCGAAACGTGCGGAACCATATCGGATTTCCGGCGCGATCCATGAACCCGGATGGGCGTCAGGCGATCCCGCAAACGCGGTCAGGTTGGAAACCTGCCCCACGACGCGTTACTTGTGGGCGACGACGGCGGAAGAAGTGCAGACGCCGACGAAAATATGCTCGTAGTGTCCCAGCTCGGCCAGTTTCACTCCGGGAGCAAGCTGCGAACGGAGATACTCGATGCCGTTCTCATTGGCGACGACGATGGCCTCGGGGCCTTCGTTCAG
>JBLMWR010000998.1:0-3401 GCA_050257335.1 Deltaproteobacteria bacterium
CGGGGATTGACGAAGAGGGGGTTCGGATCCGCACGGCCATCTCCGATTCGACATTCGTTCCCCACAGCCGGATCAAGGCGGTCGAGCTGACCAACGAATCGGCCAGTTCCCTGCGTCTGAACAAGATCAAGCGCGAACGGCTCCTCACTCTCCCCCGCATGCAGAAAGACAGTCCCCCCACGCACCTCATCCGCTCGCGCAACGGCGACATCCTTCGCGGCCGGGTGATCGCCCTGGATGACGCGAAACTCACGGTCGAAGTCCGCCTCGAAAACAAGGAAATCCCCCGCGAGCGGATTGCGCAGATCATCTGGCTGCACGCCGACGAATTCGGCGAAACCGCGGCCGCCGACCGGGTCGGAGAAAAGCCGGCCGTCGAGAAGCCGGCCGTCGAGAAACCGGCGGGAGAAAAGAAAAAGCCCAAATGGAACCCGATCGAAGAACGGCCCGGCGTGAAACGGACGCGAGCCGAAGAAAAAATCGCCCGAATGCTCGACAACCCGACGACCGTAGAGTTTCTGGACCTGCCATTCGAGGACTGCATCTCGTTTCTGAAGCAATTCCACGAAATGAATATCGTCATCGACAGGGAGGATCTGGCTGACGCGGGCGTGAAGGCCAGCCAGCCGGTTACCGTCAAAATGGCTCGCGCGACTCTGCGCGACGTGTTCAAATCGATGCTCGAGCCGCTCGGGCTGACGTATGCGATTGAAGAGGATTCGCTGAAAATCATCGCGGCCGGCGACGCGCCCGACGTCCGGCCCGGTCAGGTCTCGAACCGGGTTCCGGAGGCCGATGATGCGGCCCGCACCCGCGTCCAGGCTTTGCGCAGCGACGGCATCCGGCTCACGTTTTTCGCCGAGCAGATGGCCGACGCCACGCTCTCGGGCACCAGCGAGGTGCTTGGCCCCTGCCGCGTCGAGCTGAACCAGGTCGATCAGCTTCTGATTGGTGGAGCGATTGAACAGGCGGCTGCAATGCTGGCCTTCCAGAAATGGAAGCTGCACAACGCTCCCGAGCCGAAAGGTGCGGGCGAGGGGGATTCGGGAGACGGTTCGACCGGGCTGGATTCGCCGCTCGTCGGTACGATCGGTCCCGATTTCGAGCTGGCGCTTCTGGACGGCAGAAAATTCCGGCTGGCCGAGGCCCGCGGCCGGGTGCTCGTGCTCGATTTCTGGGCCACGTGGTGCGGCCCCTGCATCCAGGCGATGCCGCTGGTTGACGCCGCAGTCCGCGATTTCGCCGATCAGGGGGTGCAGCTCGTCGCCGTCAACCTCGAGGAAGCGCCGAAGAAGATCAGCTCAATGCTCGAACGGCACAAGCTGGAAATGGCGGTGGCCCTCGACCGTGACGGCACGGTCGCCGGCAAGTACAGCGCCACGGCGATTCCCCAGACGGTGATCATCGACCGCGACGGCAAAATCGTCCGCCTGTTCGTCGGCGGCGGCCCCCAGATCGGCGACCAGATCCGCGACGCCCTCCGCGCCGTCCTCGCCGGCGATAGAGGCGACCCGCAGGGCGATCCCAAACCCGACCCGGCCAAAGCCGCGCCGTAAGGCTTACCTCCCCCGCGCGCACCTTCTCCGCCCCTTGGCAAGCGGGGGTCGGGGGAGTCGGGTCAAGTGGTCTGCCGGGACTCGAAATTGTAAATTGAAAATTGCTCAGGATAAGCACGCAGCGCTGAATCGCCGACACAGCGTGGGACGCGGGCACAGCCTGAAAGGTTGCAGGTTACCGGCCCGTTCCAGAAATGTTTCAACGGTTGAGCGAAGACTACGAGACAAGGTGAGGGCGAGACGCGGGGAACACACCGGCGGCTTTGCCGCCCTGTCGTCTCCGTAATATGAATCGCCAGATTCTTTTTTTGCGGCGCGAAGCATGTAAATTCAGGTAAGAAGGGAGCCGCGCGTGGGGACTGCATTCAGCCGCCCGCCCTTGAGCGCAGCTCGGGGCGCACGTGTTCCGGGCGAACCCCCACGCCGATCAACCGGGCCGCCGACAGCCCCTTGCGGAGCGTGACGAACGTCATCCTCTCCGCCCACATCGCCTCGGCCACCCCCAAAGCCGTCCGCACCCTCCGCGAAACCGCGGCCAATATCGCCTCCCTCGCCCTCACCGGCCAGCCGCTCCCCAATATCGTCAATGGCGTTTCACCATAACCGCCGTGCGCCTCCTTCCCCCCCTTCATAAGGGGGGGCAAGGGGGGGTCTAGTCGTACGACGTATTCGGCACCGACTCGCCGCTCGACTTCTCCCCCATATAGCAAGCGCGCCAGCGCGGGCGTACGTACCTGAACGGCATTTGTTTCTTCTCTGTGGCGTGATAGAATTCTGGCATGAGCCAAGAATCGACGACCGCCGTCCTTGACCAGCTTTTCGACCCTGTGGGCGCGTGTCTGACCCCCGACGTGGCGCGTCGCATTGCCGGCCTTCGAGCACCGCCTGAAGTCCAGGCACGATTGGACGAGCTGGCCGAGAAGTGCAGCGACGGAACCCTGGCCCCGGACGAACGACGGGCCTACGAGTCGTACTTGCGAGCGGTGAATTTCATCGGGGTGCTGCAGGCCAAGGCCCGCGCCCTGCTGACCTCGGAATCCGCCGGCTGATTCAATGGCCGTCGACGCCGCTCTTCGCCGTCTTGTACGTCAGCGTGCCGGGAACCGGTGCGAATACTGCGGCCTCCGACAGGACGAATTACCGTTGATCGTATTCCATGTCGATCATGTGATATCGCGGCAGCACGGCGGAGGCGACGACGCTGGCAACCTGTGCGAGAGTTGCCATTGGTGCAATTTCAATAAAGGGCCGAATCTGTCAACCTTGGTAGACGGTCAGCTTGTCCCGCTCTTCAACCCACGAACACAGGTTTGGACAGAGCATTTCGCTCTGCGCGGCGATCTCGTGGTGGGGTTGACCCCGTCGGGCCCGGGGGACGGTGCGATGGCTCGACATGAACGACGAAGATCGTCGTCAAATCCGCGGTGCGGCACCTCGGACCGATCCGTGATAGCGTGAAGACTGCACGAGCTGAAACGCCGTGAAATCGCTCGAAGTGAGCGCCACCCTCGACGTCTGCGACCCCGAACCGATCCCCGCCGAGAGCCCCTTGCGGAGCCTGACGAACGTCATCCTCATCGGCCCACATCGCCTCCGCCAGCCTCAAAGCCGTCCGCACCCTCCGCGAAACCGCGGCCAATATCGCGTCCCTCGCCCTCCCCGGCCAGCCGCTCCCCAACATCGTCAACGGCGTGACGCGGTAGCCGCGCAAACTCCCCCCCTTTAGCAAGGGGGGGCTAGCCTAGGTTGCGCACCCACTGGCTGCGTCGTTCAAATTCCGGCGGAATTTTAACATTCTACCCCCCAGGTCTTCACTACAAAAGGCGGTCGGGGCTCAATCGTTCC
>JBLMWR010000999.1:0-12617 GCA_050257335.1 Deltaproteobacteria bacterium
ATTCTCCCGACGCGCAGGCCGCCGTCCGGGAAATCCGCGACCTGGCCGGGCTCCTCACGATGGAGTTGAAGCAGGAACCGACACCGGCGCTGACCGCCGCGCAGCGGACGGCGATTCTGGAAGGAAAGGCCGCACCCGTCGCCCCGGTCCCCGCGACCCGGAACCGGACCACAAGTCGCTGGATCAGCCAGTTCGCGGCCCTGGCGTCGATGGCCGCACTGGTCGCCGTGGCTGCGTTTCTTCCCGCCCCTCCCGATCGTTTGAACGTCCGCTCGAACATGCCGCATCCGTCCGATGGGACGAGTATCGCCGATTTGGACTGGGGTGAGCGAACCCGCGGTCTTCCGGAGGGTCTCGTCAGCGAGATTCGACAGCAAAGCGGGGGGAGTCTCGAAGAACGACAGTTCGCGCTGGACAAACTGCGGACTGGCGTTCGCACCACCGAATTTCGCGCGGAGCGATTGGCCCGGCGTGATCCTGAAGCAGCCCTTGAGATGCTTGAAAGAGCACAAACCGACCTTGATGCCGTGGCCACCCTCGATGAGAACGCGACGGGGCAACTCAAGCAGTCACTCGACAAAACGCGAGAACACATTGAATTCAATCGGCCGTTGAACCTCTCACAGGTCGATTTTAGCCGGCGCAACGCCGAGATTCGAGAAACGATCAAGCGCGAGGAACGGACGGGGCTCCAGATACGTGGCGGCAGTCCCAGTGCCCGATTTGCCGGAAAGGATGCGCTCGGGACAATTCCGGCTGGAACCGAGGCGAGTGTCAGCATGGCCGGCGAGGCTGCCAACGGTGGAGCAGCGTACAGCCGATCTGGCAAGGATCGCGGTCTCGCGTCAGAAACCAGGATGGCCGGAGATGCCGAAGTTGAGGGAAAAGGCAAATACAAACGAGAAACGCCGGCGCACACGGCACCCAAGCCGGCGTCAAAACGAATGGCCGGTCGCGCGGCGCACCCTGACAGCGGTTCCGGTAAGGACCCATCGCAACCGAGCGAGAACGCTCCGCAGACGGCCCCGCACTCGGGCGCCAAATTTGGACAGACACATGTCGCCGTCATGGCGGACGGGAGCGTGAAGTTCGTTGTTTCGGGAACTTCCGCATTAGCGACGGACGAAGCGAAAAGGGTGCGTGGCTACTACGCTGGCGCGGGGGCGACGACTGCTCCGGCGATGGGAGCCGGGAATGGCGGAGGAGCGGGGCAGCCGCCGCCTCGGGCCGCGGCAGGCTTCGCGGCCGGCGGAACGGTTCTTGCGCAGGGCCAACACAACTTCGCTGGCTCCAAGGACATCGATCGGAAGCCGATGATTGGACGAGCAGAACTGGCCGAGCGCGTCCCAGGATTGCACGAGTCGCGAGATCACCATTTCTTTTACGAGTCCTACGCCCCCGGCACTGAAGTGTACGATCCGATCGTCGAGAATCCGTTCCTGTCGTCGTACGAGAATCCACTCTCAACATTCGGCATCGACGTCGATACGGCGTCGTACGCGAATGTCCGCCGGTTTCTCACAGGGCAGCAGCTTCCGCCCCCCAACGCGGTCCGCATCGAAGAGCTGGTCAATTACTTCTCGTACGACTACCCGCAGCCGGCGGGCGATCAGCCCTTTTCGGTCAACGTCGAAGCCGGGCGCTGCCCGTGGAACCCGACCAACGGCCTCGTACGGATCGGATTGAAGGGACGCGAAATCGACCGTGACAAGCGCCCGGCGAGCAATCTCGTCTTTCTGGTGGACGTTTCCGGCTCGATGCAGGCCGAGAACAAGCTCCCCCTGGTCAAGATGGGGCTCAACCTCCTCACGCAGCAGATGACCGAGTCCGACAAGGTGGCGATTGTCACCTACTCCGATACGGCGGTCGAGCGCCTCGAATCGACGAACGGAACGAACAAACAGGCGATTCTGGGGGTCGTCGACGCGCTGCAGGCCGGCGGCTCCACGAACGGCGCTGAGGGAATTCAGCTCGCCTACCGCGCTGCCGTGCGGAATTTCATCCCCGGCGGTACGAACCGCGTCATTCTCTGCACCGACGGCGATTTCAACGTCGGGGTCACCGGCGACGACGAGCTGGTCAAGCTCATTCAGGACCAGGCCCGCAGCAAGGTCTTCTTCAGCGTCCTGGGGTTCGGGATGGGGAACCTGAAGGACGGAAAGCTCGAAAAGCTGGCCGACAAGGGGAACGGGCAATACGCGTACGTCGACAGCCAGAACGAGGCCCACAAGGTATTCGTGGACGACCTCGTGGGAACCCTCGTCACCATCGCCAAGGACGTCAAGATTCAGGTCGAGTTCAACCCCAACCAGGTCGGCGCCTACCGGCTGATCGGCTATGAAAACCGCCTCATGGCCGCGCAGGATTTTAACAATGACGCCAAGGACGCCGGCGACATCGGCGCCGGTCACACGGTGACGGCCCTGTACGAAACGATTCCCGCCGGCGAAGCGCCCAAGCCGCTTCTGGGGGATTCGCTCCGATACCGCAACGTCGTCGTTCCGAAAGAGGGCGGTCTGGCGAACGAGCTGCTCACGGTGAAGCTGCGGTACAAGCTCCCCGAAGCCGACACGAGCACGCTGGTCGAGGTTCCTGTCACCGATTCGAAGGCCGCTGTTTCGGGAGTGGGGGGAGAGGCGAACGCGCCGTCTCCTCCGCGAATGTCGCGCGACTTCAACTGGGCGTCGGCCGTGGCCGCGTTCGGCATGATTCTCCGCGACTCGCAGTTCCGCGGACAGGCCAATTTCGACATGGTGCTGGAACTGGCGCAAGGGGCGATCGGTGAAGACAAAGGGGGACGCCGCAAGGAATTCATCGAACTGGTGAAAACCGCCAGGGCGCTCTACGGAGGCGTTTCACCGGCTTCGGACGGCCCGGCGAGTCCTCCGCCGACAGCGCCCCTCACCCGCGAGCAGGCCGAGTCGAAAGCCAGCGTCGGCGGCAAGTACCTGAACCTGCTGCGGATCGTCGATGTCCCGGGAGACGCCGCAACCTACGGCTCGTTTCACGACTATGGCCGCTGGCAAGGTTCCAGTTACGCCGGGCAGAACAATCTGCCGACGGGCTACTGGGTGTACGTTGCCCCCCACTGGTACATCTGGGGAGACGAAGCGCAGCTCAACAAATAGGTCTCGCCTGCCGGGATAAACCCGGCGGCTCGCGATTTCGAGCCACACAAAGCGCCTATTGTTTCGCCTCTTTCGCCTGATTCAGCTTTGCCTCCGGAATCAGCAGGTCGTGGAGGATGCGGCCGCCGATGACGGTTTCGTCGATGATCCGCGGGACGTCGGAGAGCTTCACGCCGCCGTACCAGATCGCCTGTGGATAAATGACGACGGTCGGCCCCAGCTCGCACTGGTCGAGGCAGCCGGACTTGTTGGCCCGCACGCCGGGGCCGAGGTTTCGCTTCTTCAGCTCGGCCTTGAAAGCGTTGCGGAGCGCCTCGCTGCCGTCGGGATTGCAGCAACCCCTGGCGCTGCCCGGCTCGCGGCGGTTGCAGCAGACGAAAATGTGATGAGTGAAGGCGGCCACTGTCAGTCTCCCCGCAGGGCGGCGATTTTGCGATTGAGGAAATGATGGGGAAAATCACGGCGGTAATTGAGCTTTCCGGCCAGCGCCAGGAGGCTCGGTTTCTGTTCGGGGCAGAACTCCGCCAGCGAGACCAGAACGACAGCCTTCAACGCGGGCTCGAGCGTGAGCCTTTCGGCGGTCCCCGCGGCAATCGTGGCCCCCTGCCGCAGGTGCTCCGCGGCCTGCCGCTCAGCCCGATTACCTGCCGCCAGTGCCGTGATGGCACGCTCGCGGGCGGCGGCGGCCCGTGCCTGGTCCCCTTTGCCGCTCCAGGCCAGACCAAAGAGCAGATCCTGCATTCCACGCTGACCGCCGCGGATGGCGCTGGCCGATGCGGGGAGATTATCGAGTTGCTCCAGCTCCAGCGCGGCCTCGAACTGGGTCTGCGCAGCCGTTTGAGGATCGGTTAACTGCCGCGATCCGGCCAGAAAATCATCGAACCGGCCCCGCAGATAGTGCAGGTGGAGCTGCGATTTCAGACCGAGCTGGAAAACATCGCCGGGAGGCTGGTTTGCCCTTTGCACGAACGCCGCGTGAGCCTCTTCCGCCCGGGCGTCCCTGCCGGCGGCGACGAGCACCTCGAGCAACTGGCGATGCAGGCCGATGTTTAGAGGGGTCTTTTCGAGCTGGCTTCGAATTTCGCCTTCGAGGGCGTCGAATTCGCCGAGGGCGAACCGCGAGTCGAGGAGGCTGTGGGCCATCATCAGGTCGTCGGGGTTCAGGCGCGAGGCTTCTTCGAGCGCTTTCCGGGCACCGGCAAACTCGCCGGCGACGCGCAGGCGATATCCCTGCGCGTACCAGGGATACGGGTTCGTCGGATCGGCCGCCCGGGCGCGCTCATAAAAGGCGTCGGCCTGCGCATCATCGGTCTCGATTCGTCCGCGCAGGTACAGCAGAGTCGAATTCCCGGGATCGGCGGCGAGGTACCTGTCGTAGCGCTGCAAGAGTCCGTCGTCGTGGTCCCGCGCCTGGCAGGCCTCCTGGTAGGCGCGGTGCCAGTCGACGAGCACGGGGCGGTCGTCGAGGCGCGTCGCCAGAAAATCGCGACACCGGCCCTGTTGCTGCGACTGGCCGGCAATTCCGGAGTAAATCAGCAGCAGGATCTTGTCGGCGGGGTCGATGCGCAGGTGGGATTCGAAGAACGAGAGCAGATCGGTCTGCCGGCCCGGTTCCATCGCCACCGCATTCATGGCTTCCACCGGCCCGATTTCGGCGACGGTCACGCGCGTTTTCGTGACTTCATGCTGGTTCTTGACGCGCAACTCGGCCGGGAATTCCTGAAAGGCGTAGTCGACGTCGGGGTACGTCGTGAACGGCTGGCCGATGTGCCAGCGCAGTGAGCCGTCGAAACCGGCAGCGGCATTCGCGGGGCGTTCGCGGTAGACTGTCGATTCCCAGACCAGGGCGGCCGATCGCGTCGGGTCGATTAGGAATACGGGACTCTTGAAAAAGCGGTCGAACCAGCCGGCATGAACGGCGAAATCGACGGATTGCATGAAGCCCGGGGGCTGAACGACGCCAGCCCGGTGCGCACCCTCCGCCACGGTCAGTTCTTTGCGGCCGTTCGCGGAGACTTCGACGGGCGCGGCGCCGTCGACCTGCACGACGATCGGCACCTTCAGCCCGTTCAGGACATGCAGGCTGCGGTGCGTCTGAATGTACAGGTTCGAGCCCGCGATTCCCACAATCAGCAGAAGCGCGGCCACGGCCCATTTGAACGCCGCGGTGCGGTAGAAGGGGTCGGTGTGAACGAGCGACGTTTCGAGACCCAGGGCCTTTTCCGACTGGCGGACGGCGGTGCGGAACTCCTTCTGGGCGGCCATCCCCGGGGAGGACCGCATCAGCATGCGGAACAGCTCCAGCGCCTGCTCGTGCTGCTCCTGCCGCTGATGGCCGCGGGCGAGCATGAAGAACAGCGACGGCTCGAATGTGTCTTTCGGCGCCTCGAAGTCGGCCAACAGCGCGCGGGCCTCGGCCAGCCGGCCCTTTTCGATGTGGCCGATCGCCACGGCGCGTTTCGCCGGCAGACTCGTCGGATCGAGCTCCAACGCTCCGGCGAAACACTCATCGGCCGCGGCCCCCTTGCCAATCCGCTCGTACCAGGCGCCGAAATAAAACTGCACGCGCGACACGTCGGCGAAGCGCTCCAGCAGCAGCGCCGCCAGCCGCTCGGCGTCGTCCCGTTTCTGAAACGCCACCAGCGTCGAGTGCATTGCCAGGGCCGCATCGGGATCGTCGCGGTTCTCGTCCCATTTCGAGGCGCTCTCGCCGATCGCCTCGCGGCGGATCCGCTCCCACTCGCCAAACGGCATGGCCCGATGCCAGGTGCAGATCGGGCACTGGCTCAGAATCTGCTTGCGGCCGAGGGGGATGACCGGAATGAAAAAGATCGAGAACCACAGTCGGGTTTCATAGTTGCGGAGTTTCGCGGCCCGGTGGCAGTGCTCGCAGACGCCGTCAAACGTCTGCAGATTCGACGTGCCGTAATATCCCGTGCCGATGCCGTTGACTCGAGTGGGCATAGCGCCTCGCGAACCCAGGAAGAAAGAGCGGGCTTCGAAATCGAACACCTCACGATACCGCAGCCGGGGCGTCCCGAAAAGCGAGCGGCAGAGCGTAGTCCGGTCGCTCCGTGAACGGACGACAACGGGCGGCGCCTGCGGGACGAATTCGGTGCAACGCTTGAGGCTGCGCGCCACCGGGCGGTGTTTGACGCAGTTCCGCAGCTCCAACCCGCGGCAACCGGGAGAGTCAAAACCGCCGGGTCGCGGAGTGACCCGGCTACGCGAGTTCCCGGATCGGGGGCTTCTGGACGAGATATTGCGGCCGGCCGGCGGGGTCGATGAGGGTCGTCGTTTCGGGGTTGATTCCCAAGTTGCGGTACAAGGTTGCAAAGATTTCCTGGAAATGAACAGGGCGGTCCTTGGCATATTCCCCCAGCCGGTTCGTCGCCCCGATCACCTGCCCCGTCCGCATGCCACCCCCGGCCAATACCGCGCAACTTACGGGAGGCCAATGGTCGCGGCCGGCATTCTTGTTGATCCGCGGCGTGCGGCCGAATTCGCCCCAGACGACGACGGTCACGTCATCCAGCAAGCCGCGCAAGTCGAGGTCTTCGATCAGGGCGCTGAGGGCCTGGTCGAGCTTGCCGCCGTGATCGCGGACGAGGTCGAAGTTCTGGCCGTGGCTGTCCCAGCGGCCGAAGCTTAAAGTGACGGCGCGCACGCCTGCTTCTACCAACCGTCGGGCCAGCAACAGTTGATCGTTACAGGTCGGCGCGCCGTCATACTGGTATTTGTACGGTTTGCCGTCGCCGTAACGGGCGACGACGCGCGGGTCTTCTTTCGACAGATCGAGGGCGTCGAGCAGCCGGCTGGAGGTCAGCACGTCCAGCGCCCGCTGCTCGAACACGTCCATCCCCTGCATGGTGCCGCTGGCATCGACCTCGCGGCGGAACCGGTCGATCTGCGTGAGAAGATCACGGCGGTCGTGCAGGCGTTCGATCGAGACCTCATTAAGTTTCATGTCGGCCATGCCGGGGCCGCCGGGCTTGAAGGGCGCGCATCCTGCCCCGAGAAAGCCCGGTTTCCCCGAATCCGACCAGCGGATTTCCTTCGTCTTTTCTGCCAGCCCCACGAACGGGGGAATGGCCGGGTCAGTGGGCCCCTGGAGCTTTGTCACGACGGCGCCGAGGCTGGGATGTCCGCCAATCGACTGCAGCTCCGTCGGAAGCCATCCGGTCATACACTGGAAACCGTCGTGGCGGTCGGTCGCCCCCACCACCGAACGGACGAAAACCAGCTTATCGGCCAGCGGCGCGAGTTTCTCGAAGACTTCGCAAATCTCGATGCCCGGCACGCTGGTGCCGATCGGGCTGAATTCGCCGCGGATCTCCTGCGGCGCGGCTGTCTTGATGTCCCACATATCTTGGTGCGGGGGCCCGCCGCCGAGAAAAACATTGATGACCGCCATATGCCGGCCGCCCGATGTTCCCTGGGCCGCCTCGGCTCGAAACAAATCGGCCAACGAGAACGCTCCCGCTCCGATCCCCAGCGCGCCGACCCGCAGAAAACTCCTGCGGGACAGCCCGTCGCAATCCGAGGGATTGGGCTGACCGAAAACCGTCAGCATTTGAGGTCCTCCGGGTCGGGGAATCCAACGCACACACGTCCAATGCCACAAAGCTTGATGCGTTGCGGATTAATCGTCAACCCATCGCCGCAACTTTATGCGACCTTGGCCGATGACGGTCAACGACCGGCACCAGGAGCGAAGAGGTGTGAGGCGTTCCCCTGATCTGGACATTATTATGAACGGGCCTGGACGAATAACTGAAGGCGGGGAAGATTACAAAACCGAAAGGTCACTGCCGCGTCCCTCAACTCCGATAGTTCGTCTGCCCCCCCCACCCCAGTTTTCGGTGCAGGGTGGCGTAATAGCTGCTCCCTGGGAGCTTCGCCGTTTGAAACTTTACGGTCGCCCGGCGGATATCGACGCGATCGGCGGCAGCCAGCGGGAGTTTGATCTGGCCGTCGATCACCAGCATCGTTCCTTCGGGGGCCTCCGGAACGGTGAGGGTGAAGGTGCACTCGGAACTGTCAACCAGCGGCCGGTTCGTCAGCGTGTGCGGGCAGATCGGCGTAATGACGAAGGCCGCCAGGTCCTGCCTCAGGATCGGGCCCCCCGACGAAAGACTGTGCGCCGTCGAACCGACCGGCGTGCTGACGATCAGTCCGTCGCCGCTGTACGTCGTCGCCGGCTCTCCATTGATCGCCAGATTGACGTCGATCATCCGCAGCGCCGCCCCCGAGGACACGACGACCTCGTTCAGCCCCAGGTACGATTGCGCCGTGCCGTCGCCGCGCGTCAGCTCGCATTCGAACATCAGGTGCAGCACGACGTGGTACTGCCGGTTCTGGATCGTGGCGAAGTGCTCGCGGAATTCGGAGGGGGAGACGTCGGCAAGGAAGCCGAGCCGGCCCAAGTTCACCCCGAGGATCGGCAACTGGTTCTCCCCCATCTGCCGGCAGGCGCGGAGGATCGCGCCATCGCCCCCCAGCACGATGACCAGGTCGGCCCGCAGCGCGGTGAAATCGAGACCGTTTCCGACATCGACGGCGACAATTTCCACCGCCGCCTGCCGCTGCAGAAACTGGTCGAATTCGTCCCAGGCGTTTTTGACGCGCCCGCTTTTGAGGTCAGCGACAATGATCAGCCGCAATGGCGCGCTAGGCATGGTTCGGCCAAAATCCGAAATCCGAATTCCCAAATCCGAAGGTGATCGCCTGCAATTTCACTCGCGACATTTTATCATGCCCGCTGGCAATCACCAAACCGGCCGGGTAGTGAATCCGCTGGACGTCAGCACCCCGGCTGCTGCGGAGCAGCCGGGGTGCTTTCCCTGAAACGAACCTGCAGCCACAGGCCCCCCCTGCCTTTCCGAGTCCGTGCAATTCCGGAGACGCTTCCCGTGCAACGCATTCCCCGCGAACTGGCCCGCAAATATGCCTTCGACTTCCGCGACGCGCCGCTGCTGACGGTCCGCCCCGGCGAGTGTTTTGAAATCGAGACCTACGACGCCAGTACCGGCTATTTCAAAACGGCGGAGGACAAGGCGATCCCCGCCAGACGCCCCGGATTCGACCGCGTTCCGGCGCTGGCCAACCCCATCGGCGGACCGGTCTTCGTCGAGGGGGCCGAGCGCGGCGACGTGCTCGTCGTTTCCATCGAAGACATCGTCGTCGAAGACTATTCGTGGATTGCGGTCGGTCCCCGCCGCGGTCCCCTCGGAGACTCGACCCGCTGGCCCGAGTTGTCGGGCGACTACACGACCAAGATCTTCCGGCACACTCCCGGACCGAGCGGCACGACGCGCGACGGAACGCTGCACTTCAGCGAGCGGATCTCGTGGCCGATCACCCCCTTCATCGGCACGCTCGGCGTGGCCCCAGATCGCGAGGTCGCGACCAGTCTCGACGGGCAAGGGGAATGGGGAGGCAACCTCGACATTCGCGACGTGACGGTCGGCAACCGTGTCCTCTTGCCAATCTTTCATCCGGGGGGGCTCTTCTATCTTGGCGACGCGCATGCCAGCCAGGGAGACACCGAATTCACCGGGACGGCGGCCGAGACGAAAGCGACCGTCCGACTGAAGCTCGAGCTCGTCAAAGGAAAAAAGATTCCGTGGATGCGGATCGAAAAACCGCAGTCGATCGTGTCGGTGTTCGCTTCGCGCCCTCTGGAAGTGGCCGTCGAGACAGCGACCATCAACCTCATCGACTGGCTCGTCAGCGATCACGGCTATACGCCTACCGACGCGTACTGCCTCGTCAGCACGTGTCCCGATTTCCGGATCAACGTCTACCAGATGTGCAAACTGCGGCACATCAGCTACGTCGCCGGCGCCGAGATTCCGCGCAAGTATCTGCTCAAGTAAACTCGTCCCCCTTGTTTATCGCCGAAGCACAGCAGAGGACCGCTTGCTTTATTGCCGACTCAATACAGTAGAACCGCGGATGACGCTGATGGCCGCGGATACGAACAAGTAACTCGTCGAGCGATCACTTCTCGAGAAGCAGGGACAAACGAGAGATGCCGGAAACGATCCCGATCACTCCCGATACAGTCGCCGCAATGGCTTTGCAACTTCTGGGCACGCCCCTCACAGACGCCGATGCCGCGGCCGCTGCCGGGATGCTGAACGCCCTGGCAGCCGACATGCGGGCCTTTCGCAGGATGAACCTCGGCGACGAGGACCCCGCGACGATTTATGCCGCGGTGGAGGAAAGGCCATGAGCGCGCCGCCTGCCACCTGCCTGCAGATCGCCGCCGACGTGCAGGACCGGAAGCAATCGGCCCGCGAAGTCGCCGACGCAGCGTTGGCCAGAGCCGCAAAGTTTCAGGATAGGTTTCGCGCGTTCATCCGCATGACCCCCGAGATCGCCCGCGAGCAGGCACGGAAGGTCGATGAACGGGTTAAGGCCGGCGAAGAATTGCCGCTGGCGGGAGTCCCGTTCGCCGTCAAAGACCTGTTCGACGTCCAGGGAATCCCGACGACGTTCGGGTCAAAAGTCTTCGCCGACCGCGTGGCTAAAGCCGACGGGACCGCCGTCAAAAAGCTCGTCGATGCCGGAGCGGTGTGTCTCGGGAAGCTCAATTTGCACGAATGCGCATTCGGGTTCACCGGCGAGAATCGGAATTTTGGAGACGTCCGCAATCCCTGGGACCCTGACCGGATTGCCGGAGGCTCCAGCAGCGGCTCGGCCGTCGCCGTGGCGCTGCGAATCTGCCCCCTCACGCTCGGTTCGGATACCGGCGGCTCGATCCGCATGCCGAGCGCCTTGTGCGGCTTGACGGGACTGAAGCCGACGTACGGCCGGGTGAGCCGCGCCGGGGAGATGCCCCTCTCATGGACGATGGATCACGTCGGGCCGATCACGCGGACCGCGGCCGAAGCGGCCCTGGCGCTGAAGATTCTCGCCGGTCCCGATCCGGCGGATGAGTCGGCGAGCCGGCGTGTTGTTCCCGATTACCCGGCGGAACTGACGGCGCGGATCCGCGGATTGCGGATCGGCGTCATGCACCAGTGGTTCTTCGAGGCGCTCGATCCCGATGTCGCCGGAGCGGTGACAAGAGGGCTCGTCAAACTCGTCGGACTGGGGGCCCGGCAAGTCGAGGTGCATTTGCCGTTTCTGGAAGAAGTGGTCGGAGCGCACCGGGCCATCATCTTTTCGGAAGCCGGTTCGTTCCATCGGCCTCACCTGGCCGGACGCGCCAAGGACTACGCCGACGACATCCGGCCGCTCCTTCTGGCCGGCCTGTTCATCCCGGCGGTGGAATATCTCGACGCGCTGCGGGCCCGCCGAATCATCCGGCGGGAATGGGCCAAGGTTTTCGAAAACATCGATGTGCTCATCACCCCGACGACGCCGGTAACGGCCACAAGATTCGGCGAAACGACCGCCGACGTCGCGGGCGGTCCCAGGCCCCTCGTCCGCGCCTATCTCGATCTGACGCTGCCCTTCAATCTCACCGGCTATCCGGCGATTTCCATCCCCTGTGGATTTTCGAAGGCAGGACTGCCGATCGGCATGCAGCTCGTGGGGCGACCGTTCGCCGAAAGCGTCCTTCTGCGAGCAGCCCACCAGTATCAGCAGGAAACCGACTGGCACCGGCGGACGCCGCCGGCCGCCGCCGGCTGACCGGATTGATCGCGGACTGTACTGTTTTACAGTCGTAACATTGCATTTCTGTTCGCACAGACAAGATACTCGATCTGCGAAAGGATGAAGATGAACCGCAGGAGTCGATCATGAGACCGGTGCACTTTCTCACGGTGCTGTGCTGCCTGGGACTCAGTTTTTCGGCGGCGCGGGCCGACGACCCCACGTCGGGACCGCAGGTCGGGGAGGCGGTCGAGGGTTTCGAATTCGAAGCCGCCACCGGAGAAGACGCCGGCAAGAAGCTCGATCCCCTGAAACCGCTCAAAGACAAACCGGTGCTGATCATTTTCGAAGGGCAGATGACACGCCCCGGTTTCGGGCTGCTCAAGGTGCTCGACAAATACGGACGGCTCCGGCAGCCGGAAGGGCTGGAAGTGCTGATCGTCCGGCTCAGCGACGACGCGGCCGCAGCCGCCAGGCATGCGAAACTCCTGTACGACATGTACGACGTCAAATCGCCGGCGGGGGTGGCGACGGAGGGAAAGGCCGGGCCGAAGGACTACAACCTCAGCGACGAGGCCGAGATGACGGTGCTGCTCGTCAATAAGGAGCGGAAGGTGGTCTACAACATGGCTCGGCGGGCGCCCGAGCGGCAGGACTTCGGCGAGGTCCGGAAGGCCATCGACAAGCTGCTGGGCCCCTCGCCGGTGCCGTTTCCGTAACGATCGATTCGTGCCTGCGAGCCGCGGGGTCGATTCCCGCGTGTCAGGGTCAAGATCCTTTTCGGGTCGCAGTTCACGCGGATCCCGGCGGGATGAACCTGCCGGCTCGCAAGGGCAAATTCCGCTTTTCGCAAAATGTCTGTTCGCGTAGAATTGAGCGCAT
>JBLMWR010001000.1:0-7318 GCA_050257335.1 Deltaproteobacteria bacterium
GCCCGATAAAAATCGCCGCGCCCCCCCCATACCCCCCCATGCGAAGGGGGGGCAACGGCTGGTCGGAACGCACGACGCGTGATTCGCTGGTCTTCTGCGCCGGTTTTCTCGCGTGTCGCGATTGGCGGGAAAGCGACGCGGATTGCGGCGCGATGCCCGGAGAAGAGCCTTCAAACTGCGACAAATACGGGCGCAGAAATTCCGGGCGGTCGCTGCGGCCGCCGCGGCGGTAGTCGTTCCAGACGGCGGAGGCAGCGCGCCGGTCGTCGCGGCCGGCCTCTGTCACCAGAAACCGGAACAGCAGCTCCGCCAGCCGTTTCAGGGCAATCCCGTTCGTTTTTCCTCCAACTGCAAACAGCCAGTCGCTGAAATTCAGAAAACTCTCGAACGGCGGGCCGTCATCCCAGATCAGGGGCGTTGTCTCCACGAAATTTCCGCTGTTGGCCACCAGGTCCCAGTACCGGGCGAAGCGTCGCAGCCGCTGCATCGTGGCATAATCAATGAGCCCCGTCTGCAGGATCTCGTACGGCGCCGCCGGACTGTACACCATTCCCCGCGCCTCGTCGTGGCGGACGATCGGCGTGCCGCGCAGCCGTTTCAGCATCCCCACCTGGATTTCCTGCGGTCCGAGTGCCGCCAGACGGTTGAACCCGCGGGCGAAACTTGCGACGGATTCTCCCGGAAGCCCCACAATCAGGTCGGCATGGACGTGGACGCCGGTCTCTTCACGGAGCCAGCGCAGGTTCTCTTCGACCCGGGCGTTATCCTGCCGGCGGCTGATCAGGTCGGCGACTTCGTCGTTGAACGTCTGGATCCCCACCTCGAACTGTAGCGCCCCCGGCGGAAACTGCCGGATCAGGTCGCGGAGCGCTTCGGGGAGCCGGTCGGGGATCATTTCGAAATGCAGGAACAGCCCGGGGCGATAGCGTTCGAGAAAGAACGAGAGAATGGCGCGGCTGGTCTTGATGTTCAGGTTGAACGTGCGATCGACAAACTTGAACTGCCGCGCTCCGCGGGCCAAAAGTCCTTCCATCGCCGCCAAGAATTCGTCGAGCGGCGCCTGCCGGACCGGGATGTCGAGGGACGACAGGCAGAATTCGCATTCGTAGGGGCAGCCGCGCGAGGCTTCGACGTAAATCACGCGATGGGCGATGTCGTCGGCGGTGTACAGGTCGTAGGGAAGCCGCAGGTCGGCGAACCGGGGCAGATCGGAGGGGACGACCTTGGCGACAATTTCGGATTTCGGATTTTGGATTTCGGATTTGAGAGCCTGAGACGTCGCATTGCGGGAAACGATACTGTCGACCGATGGCTGACCGTTTTCCAATTGGGCCAGAATTTGGGTGCAGACGCGCGGGAAGGTCAGGTCTGCTTCGCCAGTGATGACGTAGTCGGTCAGCCGCACGATTTCCTGACTTTCCGTCTCGTGGCTGACTTCGGGGCCGCCGAGGACGACCTGGATATCGGGGTGCACGCGTTTCAGTTCCCCGACGAGCTTCGTGGACTGGTCGACGTTCCAGATGTACACGCCAAGCCCGATGATTCTGGGGCGCCGCGCGAGGAGCGTTTCGAGGACGTCGACCGATCGCTGGCTGATGTCGAACTCGAGGATCTCGGCCCGGTCGCGTAAGTTCCCGAGGTTCGCGTGCAGGTAGCGCAAACCGAATGCGGCATGTGCGTACCTGGCGTTCAGAGTCGTCAGCACAATCTCGGCCATTCCGCCAGTCTACCGGGCGAGACGTGCGACGCAATGCCGAGTCACTCGATGCGCGTTGGCAAAAGGTAACGATCAGCTTGCTTCGGAGCCCGGTTCATCAGTTTCTCCGACCTCCACAGTTGACCAGTCAATTTCGCTGCGGGCGTCGCGGATTTCTGCAAGTGCCCGTCTCGCCCGATCGGCGTCGCTATGTCGAACCACGACGTCGACGTTGTAGAGCCCTTGACCGGTCTTGACGTAGCCTGAGGTGTAGGCCCCAACCGCGAAGGCCTCGATTTCGTATTCAGCCAGGGCGCCAATGATGGCCGCCGCCTCGAATTCATTTGTCGCCGTGAGCAGAACCTCGGGACGATCAGGAAGGTTTAACATCGTGGCGGACTCCGGTAGAGGCCTGGGTGCCGAACGACTTCGCACAACGGGGAACGATCGTGGCACGCGACTTTCAAATTACCAACGATTCGTCTCAGAAGCCACTCGAAGTTGTTCGGTTCGCCCATCAGTGCTATTTTTGAAGCCTGCAGTGTTCGCAGCAACGCCCCCGGATCTCACCACATGCCCGTGCTCTCGCTCCTGCGTCAGGGAAGTCCGCTGGCATCCGGTGCCCATCAGGTGGCGCTGCTCGAGCGGAATGACAGGATCCCGCCCTTCGGGCGGACTTTGGCACAGCACGGGCTGGAACCGTTGACGGCGACAGAAATTCAGGTGCTGCAGGTCAACGTGGGCCGGTTGTGCAACCAGACGTGCCGGCATTGCCACGTCGATGCCGGCCCCGACCGCCGCGAAATCATGTCGCGCGAGACGCTGGAAGAGTGTCTGGCGGTCCTGGCGCGGACCGACATCGCGACGGTCGATATTACCGGTGGCGCTCCGGAATTGAATCCGCACTTCCGCTGGTTCGTCGGCGAAGTCCGCCGGCTGGGCCGGCACGTGATCGACCGCTGCAACCTGACGGTTCTGCTCACGAAGGGGCAGGAAGACCTTCCCGAGTTTCTGGCCGCCCGCGAGGTCGAAGTGATCGCCTCGCTCCCCTGCTACCTGGGGCAGAACGTCGATGCCCAGCGGGGGGAAGGAGTGTTCGAGCGATCGATCGAAGCCTTGCGGCGGCTGAACGCGCTGGGCTATGGCCGTCCCGAAAGCGGGCGGGTGCTGGATCTGGTCTACAATCCGCTGGGTCCTACGCTGCCTCCCCCGCAGCAGCATCTTGAGGCCGATTACCGGCGCGAACTGGCCGCGCGGTACGGCGTCGTCTTCAACCGCCTGTACACGATCACCAATATGCCGATCAGCCGGTTCCTCGACGACCTCCTGGCGAGCGGCCGGTACGAGGCATACCTCGAAAAGCTGCTGGAGGCCTTCAATCCGGCCGCGGCCGCGGGGGTGATGTGCCGAACCACGCTTTCGGTCGACTGGCGGGGGCGCCTGTACGATTGCGACTTCAACCAGATGCTCGATTTGCAACTGTTTCCGGAATTGCCGCAACACATTCGCGATTTCGACCCGGCTCGTCTGGGCGCGCGACGAATCGTCACGGGCCGCCACTGTTATGGCTGCACCGCCGGGGCCGGGTCGAGCTGCCAGGGCAGCGTGGTTCGAAGTCTCGACGGCGGCACGGTATGATGAGAGGCTCCGCGTTTCTTGTTTCATGATTTACGAATCGTCCCATGCCTCAACCGCCGCCCGATGATGCGCCGCCGACCTTCGAACAGTCGCTGGCCGAGCTGCAGCAGATTGTTCATGACCTTGAAGAAGGAAACCTCGGCCTCGAATCGTCTCTCTCTCGATTCGAGGAGGGGATCCGGCGGCTCAGAAGCTGTTATCGGATTCTGGAAGAGGCCGAGCAGAAGATCGAGATTCTGACCGGGGTGGACGCGGAGGGGAACCCGGTAACCGAGCCCTTCGACGCGTCGGCCACGTTCGAGGGGGGCGAAAAGCCGGCGAAGAAGCCGGGTCGCCGCCGTGGTGCGCCCAAAAGTAATGCACCCGCCCGTGAAGCGCCCGCGTCCTCCGATTCCGACGAATGCGAGGGAGGGGGGCTCTTCTAAATGCGTGCGGCAATATTTTTACGTGCTGCCGAGCGGTGTGCGTAAGCCCCGTGGTGGGCTGAAAAATGGAATCGACCGGACGCGTTGTCTTGCAGGCTCTCTTAACGAGGCCTGGGTGGCAAACGGCGAGGTAAGCAGGCAGAATAGGTTTGCCCGCTTCGTGAAAAGGATTGAAATGAGCGACGAAACACCCTCCGATCCGCCGGAAAACTCCCACAGACCTCCGGCCGGGCACACCTTTCAACAAGAGGTGCAGCATTCCTCGGCGACGGCCCGCGTGCCGGATGCCGTCGGGCGGGGATTATTCAGCACCGGGGCCATCGTGATGCACGGGGCCCACGACGTCTTGATTGATTTCATTCAGAGCCTGGCGCCTCCGCGTCGGGTCGTGGCCCGGGTGATCCTTCCCCCCACGGTCTTGCCGCTGTTCGTCGCCGCTCTGGAGGACAACCTCGGCAAGTACGTGCAGAGTTTCGGACCACTCCCGCGGATGCCGGTGCCCCCGGCGACCGGTCCCGGCGGGCCGCCGCCCGCCCCTCCGCCGATTACCGAAGTGTACGAGCAGCTCAAACTACCTGACGAGATGCTGGGAGGGGTATACGCCAACACGGTGGTGATCTCGCACAGCCCGGCCGAGTTTTGTTTCGACTTCATCTGCAGTTTCTATCCCCGCTCGGTCGTGACCTCCCGGGTGTATCTGGCGACCCCGCACGTTTCCGAATTGTTCGAGTCGCTGAAGCGCTCGCTGGAACAACATCGCCACAGAATGCTGCACCCGCGCCCCGACCCCCCGCCCGCCCCGCCGCCTCAGGAATAAGCACTGGTGATTGAAGTTCCGCATGTTACGAAGCCAAGTGGATCGGCAATTCGGGAAGTACCCAGAGAACCGCGGATGACGCGGATACGCGCGGATAAGGACGAACAGGGCGAAATTGCAAATCCGCGCCGATCCGCGTCATCCGCGATTGAATTCATTTTGGTCTCAGCCAGGTGAAGCTTAGCGCGTTCAGGGAGAGCAGTTTCATGAAGACTCGGATGCGACATTTTTCGAAGCGTGTTCGGCACGGAACTTCGCATGTCCTTTGCGGTGTTTTGGTGGCCCTGGGTTGCGGCGGATTGCTGGTTCCCGGTGCGCTGACTGCCGGAGCGGAGAAGTCGACAGACGCCACCTCGGATGGCAAGCCGCCGGCGCGCGAGATGCAGGGATTGCCGCTCGCCTTCTTCGACAATTTCGATTCCGAAAACGCCGCGCGCTGGGAGCCGAGCGACCCGAAAGCGTGGAAGATCATCGAGCAGAACGGCAACGGGCTTTACAGCCAGTTCCAGCAGAGCCAGGTCAAGACCCCCGTCCGATCCCCGTTCAACCGGGCTCTGGTCAAAGACCTTGTCATCGGTGATTTCGTGCTGGACGTAAAACTGCAATCGACCATCAAGGATTACGACCATCGCGACATGTGCCTGTTTTTCGGCTTTCAGGACCAGGCTCACCTCTACTACGTGCACTTCGGCAAGAAGGCCGACGACCACGCCAACCAGATCTTCATCGTCAACAACGAGCCCCGCAAGAAAATCTCGGCGACGTCGACGGCGGGGACGCCGTGGACCGACGGCTGGCATCATGCCCGGGTCGTCCGCATGATCGAATCGGGGACGATCGAAGTCTTCTTCGACGACATGCAAAAACCCGTCATGACGGCGACCGACAAGACCTTCCTCTGGGGCCAGGTCGGGATCGGCACGTTCGACGACACCGGGAATTTCGACGACGTCATCGTGTACGGGAAGAAGGTCGAGCGGCCCAAAGCACAGACGAACAAGTAACGAAGGATCGGCGATGAAACGATTCTGGACGTCCGCGGCCATGGCGCTGCTTGCGGCAGGTCTGGCTCTCGGTTGCGGGAGGGACGAAGCTGCTCCGTCGATGCCGGGTGCAAAGCGCAGCAGGCAGTCCGCCAGGAAGGAAACGGAATCGAACACTTCCGCCGAGAGCGGCACAACGAGAAAATTCGCACCGGTGCAATTGGGCGACGACGGCCCCGGCACAGGGGGCGGTACGGCGGTGAAGAAGAGGATCCCCGACGAGCAGAGGGCTCAGGCGATCGTCGCTGCGCTGCAGCCCTTTCAGATCCTGCTGGGGGATTGGCGGTGGGGGACGTTCCGGAAGTTCGGCGATTTTACAAAAACCGGCGACGACCTGAAGTAGGTCTGGGATTTCCAGAGCGATCCGAACCGGCCCTCGCTCAAGGGAACCAGCCAGGCCAATCCCTATTTCCAGACAGCCTGGCTCACCTATCTGCCAGACGACGAGAGGTTTCAACTGACTGGCAAGACGCCGGAAGGGGAGTCGCGCATTCTGCAGGGAACCTGGGCTGAGAACGGAGAGCCCAGAGAGGAGAGCGACGGCAAGAAAACGCAGCACAGTTACAAGCTGGTGCTCACGCAGGTTTCGCCCGCGGCGGGAGAGCGGTGGCAAGTGACGCTCAGCCAGCTCGACAACAATCAGTACCTGATGGCCCTGGCCCGCAGCCCGGGGGCAGGTAAACAATTCGGCCAACTCGACACCGTGCGCCAACAGCGCGTGGGGACGTCATTCGCCGTCGCCGACAGCGACAACCCAGGTCCCAAATGCATCATCTCCGGCGGGCTGGGGACGATGCAGGTGGAGTACAAGGGGAAATCGTACCCCGTCTGCTGCTCCGGTTGCGCGGCGGCCTTCAGGGACGATCCCGAGCGCTGGCTCGCAAAGCTCGCCGAGCGGGAGAAGGCGAAGAAGAACGACGACTGAGCGTCTTGTTCCCAATCTCCGCTTGGGAACGAGTGGAAGCGCTCAGTGGTGAGCCGCACTGGACCGACGTCAGCAGCGGGCACGCTATTCTCCGTCCGGTTGTTCATGCCCCGCCGGCTGGACCCCTCCTTCAGGGGCTGTGGCGAGCTTTTTCAGCTCCGCCAGCAGCTCGTCGCTGCCGCCGCGAGGAAGCAGCGGTTTGAGCTTCGGGCTGTAGCGCCGGACGACGGCCGCGCTTTCGGCGGGAACCTGCTGGACGAGCTCGGCGAATTCGACGAGCGCCACGGCCCGTCCCAGCCGAATCACGCTTCTGGCGCGCAGCGTACTGGCCTCACGGGTCCGATCCTCTGGGGGGATTTCGTCGATTTCGTCCATGATCCGCACGGTCTCGTCGACCTGCCGGCGTGCCTGCTCGACCAGCCGCGCCAGATCGACGCGGGCTTCCAGCCGCACCCGCATGATCGCCAGGCTCACGTCGCGGACAAGGGTGGCGAAGCGCGCGGGAGAAATCCGGCTTGCTTTCAGGGCCTGCGACCATTCCGTGTCGCGATCCCAGATTTTTCCCTGCCGTTCGACGTCGAACAGCAGCTGGCACTGCTCCTGAAACGAAGCGACGAGCTCTTTCGCCGAGGCGTTCATGTCCAGGCGAGGGTCTTCGTCAGGGGGGGTGAACTCGGGGATCATCGCTCCTTCGTGACTCTGGACGACGCAGAGGAAGCGATCGAGATCGGCCTCAGTCAGCGCGTCGGGCGATCCGCTGCCGGCGACGTCGGG
>JBLMWR010001001.1:0-6608 GCA_050257335.1 Deltaproteobacteria bacterium
TGCTTTGTCAAACCTTGATTTTCGGGTAGCCACGCTCGCCAGAGCGTGGGGGATGAGGCTGTATTCGATGCTTTCCCACGCTCTGGCGAGCGTGGCTACAACCTAACTTTTATCTTTGTCAAAGCGCTACCCTACAACCGCGCCCGCCGCAGCCGCAGGGCGTTCGTGACCACCGACAGAGAGCTCGCGCTCATGGCGACGCTGGCCCAGATCGGGGTGATTACGATCCCGAAAAACGGATACAACACTCCCGCCGCCACCGGGATCGTCGCCGTGTTGTAGAAAAACGCCAGAAACAGGTTCTGGCGGATGTTGCGGATCGTGACCCGGCTCAGGGCCCGCGCCCGGGCGATCGCCCGCAGGTCCCCTTTGACCAGCGTCACCCCGGCGCTCTCCACGGCCACGTCGGTCCCCGAGCCCATGGCGATCCCCACGTGGGCCTGCGCCAGGGCCGGGGCGTCGTTGATTCCATCCCCGGCCATCGCCACGTTCCGCCCCTGGGCCTGCAGGCGCCGCACCACCTCGCTCTTCTGCTCGGGGAGCACTTCGGCGATCACTTCGTCGATTCCCAGCTCGCGCGCCACCGCCTCGGCCGTTTGCCGGCTGTCCCCCGTCAGCATGATGATCCGCATCCCGTCGGCGTGCAGCAGGCCGATCGCCTCGGGGGTCGAGGGCTTGATCCGGTCGGCCACTGCGACGAGGCCCGCGGCGCGGCCGTCCACGGCGACCGCCACCACCGACTGCCCCGCGCCGCGAAGGGCGTCCAGCCGCGCCTCCAGCGGGCCGATTTCCACTTTCAGGTCGGCCATCAGCGCGGGGTTCCCCAGCGCCACGGCGCGGCCTTCGACCGTTCCGGCGACTCCCTTGCCTGTCACCGACCGGAAGTCGCGGACGTCGGCCAGCGGCAGACTCTTTTCGTTCGCGGCGGCGACGATCGCCGCCGCCAGCGGATGCTCGCTTCCCCGCTCGAGGCTCGCCGCCAGCGAGAGCAGATCGTCGGCGGCAAATCCGGCCGACGGTTCGAGCGCGGCCAGTCGCGGCTTCCCTTCCGTCAGCGTCCCGGTTTTATCCACCACCAGCGTGTCGGCCTTTTCGAGAATCTCCAGCGCCTCGGCGTTCTTGAACAGGACCCCCGCCTCGGCTCCCCGCCCCGTCCCGACCATGACGGCCATCGGCGTCGCCAGCCCCAGGGCGCACGGGCAGGCAATGATCAGCACGGCGACGGCATTGACCAGGGCGTGCGCGAGGCGCGGCTCGGGCCCCCGCAGGCCCCAGACCGCAAAGGTCACCAGGCTGACGACGACCACTCCAGGAACGAAGAACCGGGCCACCCGATCGACGACGCGCTCGATGGGTGCGCGGCTTCGCTGCGCCTCGGTGACCAGCTTCACGATTTTCGCCAGCAGCGTGTCGCCCCCCACCCGCTCGGCCCGCACAACCAGCGCTCCGGTGCCGTTGATCGTCGCCGCCACGACTTTGCTCCCCGCCTCTTTTTCCACCGGCAGCGGCTCACCGGAAATCATCGACTCGTCCACGCTGCTGTGCCCCTCGACGACAACGCCGTCGGCGGCGACCTTCTCGCCGGGCCGGACGCGCAAGAGGTCCCCCGGCCGGATCTGTTCGAGCGGCACGTCCTCTTCGACTCCCCCCTCGCGCACCCGCCGGGCCGTCTTGGGGGCAAGCTTCAAGAGGGCCCGGATGGCGGCACTGGTCCGGCCGCGGGCTTTCAGCTCCAGCACCTGTCCCAGCAGAATCAGCACCGTGACGACGACCGCCGTGTCAAAATAGGGCATGACCGCGCCGCCCGCCTGGCGAAACCCTTCCGGGAAAATTCCGGGCGCGACGGTGGCAACAAGACTGTAGAGGTACGCCGACCCCACCCCCAGCGCAATGAGAGTGAACATATTGGGGCTGACATTGCGGAACGACAGCCAGGCCCGTTCGAAAAACGGCCACCCGCACCAGAACACCACGGCGGTCGACAGGACAAGCTGCAGCCAGTTGAGCGGCGTCGCGTAGTGGTGCAGCGGTTTCCCCGGAATCATATCGGCCATCGCGACCAGGAAGACCGGGAGCCCCAGCGCCACGCCCCCCCAGAACCGCCGTGCCATATCGACCAGTTCCGGGTTGGGCCCTTCCTCGAGCGTGACGGTCCGCGGTTCGAGGGCCATGCCGCACTTGGGACAAGGACCGGGGTGGTCGCTCACCACCTCGGGATGCATCGGGCAGACATATTCGACTTTCGTGACTGGCGTACCCACGACCGGCTCGAGTCCCATGCCGCAGATCGTGCAACTGGCCGGATGATCGTCGCGGACCTCCGGATGCATCGGGCAGACGTATTCCGCCGCGGGCTCGGAGGCGGACGGCGCCGCGGCAGCGTCGGCAGCAGGACCGATCGCACCCAGTTGCACGAGGGCAGGCGGCGCGGGGGCCAGATATTTTTCAGGACCGGCGCGAAACTTCTGCACGCAATGCGTGCTGCAGAAGTAATACGTCTTCCCCGCGTGCTCGACCGTGCCGGCCGCTTTCGCCGGATCGACCGTCATCCCGCACACCGGGTCGATCTCGGTTCCAGGGCCGGACGACGGGGGGTGATGATGGGCGTGATCATCGGAGACGTGAGCAGGCATGTGGATCAACCTTACGTAGCGCTGTCTGGAAGGTCAAAGGGGACGCGGAATGACGGGCGTGCCTGCAAGCCCATGCTACTGGCCGGCATCCCGGGGATCGGGACCTTCCAGCCGCTGCAGCAGGGAATCGAGGACGGTTTTCGGATCACGATGCCAGTCCTTGGTCAGTACGTGCGCGATTTTCCACCCGAACTCTTCGAGCAGCCGGGGCCGCAGCAGATTTTTTTCGAGCAAGTCGGGGTGCCGGTAGAACGCGTCGGTATCGACGAGGATTCCCAGCCGGTACGCCTCGTCTCCAGGGCGACAGACCGCCAGATCGCAACGAAGCATGGATTGTCCGACCCGCCGATCGACGCGGTACCCGCGCCCGGTCAGCTCCGCCGCCAACTGGTCGGCGACCGCATCGCCGTCATCAGCCGAGATTTCAGGAGCATCCGGCAATGCGGCGGAGAAGCCGGCCAGAACGCGGCGGGCCGCGGCGAAATCGCCGGCGGAGGTCGCCTCGGCATACCGCAGGTAATTGCGCAGGCAATTGGCGCCGTCGTTATATTCGTTGGTGATGTCATGCGGGCGGATCGAGCTGACGACCGCCATGTGGTGCCGGGCCCTCGAAAACGCGACGTTGAGCCGCTTTTCGCCGCCGCTCTGGTTGATGGGGCCGAAATTCATCAGCATCCGGCGGCTGGCGTCGTACCCGTAGCAGATGCTCAGAATCACCACGTCCCGCTCGTCTCCCTGAATGTTCTCGAGATTCTTCACGAGCAGCCCCAGAAACTGGTCGTTCTCCTCGCGCTCCAGCTCGGCTTCGTACAGCTCGCGGAATTCGCGGTCGTTGCGCGAAAGGTGATCGAGGGCCTCTTCGATTTCCGTCTGCTGCGCCTCGGAAAAGGCGACGATGCCGATGCTCTTTCCCGTTCGGCGAACGAGCGCCGCACGGACCAGACGGGCGACGTAGTCGGCTTCGTCCGCGTTCTTCCGCCGCTGATAAACGCCTTTCGGCAGAAAATGAAAACTGACCGCCCGGTCGAAGAGCCGCTCGACGTTGGCGGCGCCGTCGGCCGCCGCACCCACGACGATTTCGGCGCGCGAAGAGGAGGCCAGCGATTCCTCGGGTACCGTCAGGAGCTTTCCCTGATAAAACGCGGCGTTCGAAAAGCTGATCAGCGATTCCGAGCGGCTGCGGTAATGCCATCCCAGCATCGTCGATGACAGATTCCGCGAGGCATGTTCGAGCAGGCTGTCGCTCGAAAGGTCGTATTCGAAGACCTGGCCCGTTTCCTCCTCGACCTGCAGCGGCTCTTCTTCGTCGGACTGGCGGGCCGAGAAGAAGTTCGTGGGAGGCAACTGCATCCGGTCGCCGACGACGATCGTCTGCACCCCCCGGAAGACCGAGGGGACGGCCTCTTCCAGCGTGATCTGGCTGGCTTCGTCAAAGATCACCACGTCGAACAGCCGCGTGTCGAGGGGCAGCGTGTCGGAAACGCTCAACGGGCTCATCAGCCAGACCGGCTTGAGGTCGCGGACGACCAGCCCCGGATCGCCCGACGCCAGATCGCGAATCGAGCGGTAGCGCATCGTTTTGCCGAACTCGTGCTCCAGCTCGCGCCGCCCGCGCTGATACTGCTTCTTGAATTCCTTCTGGTCGCGCTCCAACTGCGCCGCGGGCAGAGACGCAATCCGCACGTTGTCGAGGAACCGGCGGCGAACCGATTCGCAGACGACGGCGGCGTTGACCTCCCGCCATTGGCCGATCGCTTCGTCCAGACGATCCACGTGCCTGCTCCGCTCCCGGCCGTCAAAGCGGTCGAGTTCCCGGTCCGCACGGTAAATCTGCTGCAGCGTGCGCTCGGCCGAGGCCGACTCCAGTTGCGTCAGATCGAATCCCAGGGCTCGTACGGCGGACCGGAAATCCGCCGGCAGCTTTTCCAGGGAGGCTAGGCAGTGCAGAAAATCGGGCAGACCCTGCAGCGATGCGCCGATGCCGCCGAGTTCGTGACGCAGCTCGGCGATCGGCTGCTCATCGAAATCCTCGAGAAACCCGGCCATCTCGCTGCGGAGCTGTTCGAGCAGCGGCTTCAATCCCCCGAGGGCCGCGATCACACGACCCCCGTCGCGCGATTCGAGGCAGTGGCGGTGCAGGTCGCGGACGATGGCGGGCCACATTTCGACGTCCTTCCGCAGCCGCGCGATCGTGTCGAGGAAGTCGGCCAGCGGCTCCTCGCCGCCGAATTCCTGGAGGGCCTCGGATTCCAGCGCAGCGACGGCGGCCCGGGCCGCGTGCTCTTCGCAGAGCCAGGTCAGCACGCGGCTCCACGACGGCCGGACGGTGTGCGCCCTGAAATCGTACGCCGCATGCAGGATCCGCCGCAATCGCCACCAGCCCGGCCGCAGCGCCGCGAACCAGCTCTTTTCGAGCGCGCGGGCCTGTTCCAGAGCCGTCGCGGCGTCGGTCGGCGGCAGCGGCTGCGTCCACCCGGCGGCGGCGCTGGCGGCTGCTTGAAGGTTCTTGACGCTTGTTCGGTACTTCTTCCCGACGGCATCGAGCCGTTTCGACGGGGCGCTGCCGCGCTCGACCAGCGACAGAAGATCTCGTTCCGCGAGCGGTGCGACGCGCTCCACGTAATCCCGGATGGCGGCGGCCTTCGCCAGCGTGTCGGCAGCCGAGGCCGGCCCGGCGGTCTTGAGCAGCGCTTCAACGTCCCCCAGCAGCGTCCCTACGTTTTCGAGGGCCCGCGCGACGCGCGCCACGGGACGCTCTTCCCCGAGCAGCATCGGGCTCAGCCGCCGCAGTGGATGATGCACATACACGCCGTCCGGCTGGATCCGCGAGAGGGCTTCCGAAAACTGCCCGATCGCCTCCGCGTGCTCGCACCAGACCGCATACGCCGGGACGCGCTCGGCGATTTCGGCCGCCAGGGGAGCGGCGCTGTGGCGCAGCTTCACGGCCTGATGGAGGAGTTTCCGCAGCGTCGTTCCTGCGGGGGCCGGCGTCGAGCACATCCTGTCGTGAAACCGCTGCAGCGGCCCGACTGCACGTTCGATGTCGGCGACCAGCCGCTTTCTCTCTCCGAACCGGTCGCCGGAAGCCCCCGCCGTTTCGTCGAGGAACGCCTCGTACGTTTCCTTCAGGTTCAGGACGAAGTCGCGCTTGCCCAATTGTGAATCGTGAATCAGGCAGCACAGGGGGTGCAGGCCCGTGCTGCACAGGCGGTGATACACCACGTCGATCGCCGCCCGCTTCTCGCAGACGAACAGCACCCGCTTGCCGCGCCCCACGAAATCGGCGATCAGGTTGGTGATCGTCTGCGACTTGCCCGTCCCCGGCGGACCCTGAATGATGTAGCTCGTTCCCGCGCGGGCGCGGGCGATCGCCGTGGCCTGCGTCGGATCGCAGGGAACGACGTCGAAGCGGTCGGCCAGCGCGACCGGCCGGTTAGCCGCCGGCTCGACCGGCCGCGGGTCGCGCGAAAAAATCGCTTCGCACGCCGGGTTCTCGGGCTTGTCCTCGAGCAGCGCCGCGTAATCGCGCACCAGCGACAGCTTGCGGTAGCGGAAGCTTCCCAGAGTGACGTTGCAAAGGTCGAATTCCCAGTGGTAGGGGTTCGTGCCGACGTCCTCGGTCAATGCATACAGGCTCCGCTCTTTCTCGATGACCGGGCTGTCGGCGGGGGGACTGATGAACGACCGCGGCCGCGGCTGATCCTCGATGATCGTGCGGACGTTCGTGACGGGGGGCCTGATGCGCTCGCGAAACAGCGCCAGTCCGAGCGGGTGGAAGTTCTCGGGTTCGTAGCTGTAGTCGATGTCCTTAAGCGTGCGAACCCCGCGTCCCGACAGCCGCACCCGCCGGCGGTACTGGTCCAGCCGCCGCCGCGCCAGCGAGTGCACGAGCTGAATTCGCGGGCGGTCGATTTTTGCGACTTCGATGGCCGGTTCGCTGGCCTGGATTCGCGCCGCGAGAAACGCGTAGAAATC
>JBLMWR010001002.1:0-5534 GCA_050257335.1 Deltaproteobacteria bacterium
GCCGTAGGTCTCGAAGCCATCCGCGGTAGGGCCGACCGAATCGCCGGCATTGTCTCCGGTGCAGTCGGCAATCACGCCTGGATTGCGGGCGTCGTCTTCCTTGATCTTGAAGACGATCTTCATCAGATCCGATCCGATGTCGGCGATCTTGGTGAAAATGCCCCCCGCGATCCGGAGCACCGAGGCCCCCAGCGACTCGCCGATGGCAAAGCCCAGGAAGCAATAGCCGACGATCTCGCGATCCACGGCCAGGAGGATGATGACCATCATCACCAGTTCGAGCGAGATCAGGAACAGGCCGATCGACATCCCGGCCCGCAAGGGGATGTTGACGACATCCCACGGCTGACCCCGCAGTGAAGCAAACGCGGTCCGGGCATTGGCGAAGGTGTTCACGCGGATCCCGTACCACGCCACCGAGTACGAGCCGGCCATGCCGACGATTGAGAAGAAGAGCACCTTGGCGACGACGGAAAACTCCTTGTCCTGCAACGCCATGAAATAGTAGGTCATCGCGACGGTGATCAGGACGAAGAGCATCAGCAGGAACTTCCCCTGCTGGATGAGATAGGTCTTGCAGGTCTGGAAAATGATCTCGGCCACGTCCAGCATCGATTTGTGCGCCGGCTGCTTGTAGATCTGCCAGATCTGGTAGAGGCTGATGGTCAGCGTGCCGAGGATCACGAAGGAACCATAGAAGAGGAGGTCCCAGGCAGAAATACCGCCGAGGCTGGCAAACTTGCCTTCGTGCAGATCGGGAATGGCCAGGTCGGCCTCGCCCGCGTGCGCTGCCGTGACGGCCAGAAGGAAGATTCCAACAGACTGAGCGAACATCTTCAGGTAATTCATAAGCCCTTCACTCCAATACTCCGTTGCCCTTGGGACCCGACGATCCCGCTGCAGAAGATTACGATTTTGTCAGCCGATTGTTGTGTGCGAAAACAGTAAGGAAACGTCCGCCAATTGGCAAGCGTGGCGGCATCGGAATCAGGGAATTGGCTGGAGCCGGGTCACTCCGTGACCCGGCGGTCTGTGGATGGATGCCAATGCCTCGCGGGGCGCGAGCCGCACCAGTGCCCCAATTGCCGCGAAGCGCAAGCGGTATCAAGTGTCGCTTTGTGCCAGGATTTGGCAAGCAGCGCCCGGTCGCGTCCGGTCACGGAGTGATCGGACTACGACACTGCCTTACCGGGACCCGCGGCGGCGGCGGTTGAATTCGTCGGTGACGTACGCTCGCCTGCCGGCTTTAGACTCCCACATTTCCTTGAGCGGGTATTCCTCGGGAATCTCCTCCTCCATCAGCTCCAGGCACTGGCGCCAGCCCATCTGCGCCAGGAGCCCCTCGTCAATGGTCTCGTCTTCGGCCTTCAGGTCGGGATAGTCGTTCAGGAGCTTTTCGTATTTCGTCATGCCGTCCCAGTAATATTTGGCGGCGTTGCTGAGGTCGGCCTTGTCGAGCGCCTGTTCGCCGGCGTACATCTCGCGATGCGCGTCGGACATTTCCTGTTCGGATTCGACCTGCGACTTCGTTCGCCAGTACCGGTAATTCGTGACGTTCTGGTATTTGTCGACCCAGGAGGTGTACCGCTGGTTCTCGTTCGGGTTCTGGCGGTCCTCGGCCAGCCGTTTTTCGCGTTCCTCCGGGTCGAGCTCGAGGTGAACCATCAGCTCCGCGACCGGCCGGCAGTCGAATTCCTCCTTGCCGTACTTCGTCGTCCATTCCACGAAACCGTCGTGCCAGGCGTCGCGCCCCACTTCATCGAAGATCCCCTCGCGCTGCAGCGTCGAGGCGTAGTCAAACAGGGCCCTCACCGGATAGGCGCGGACCAGGTACCGCGCCATGATGTGCTGTTCGTTCCCATACCTGTCGACCGTCTCGTTGCACCGCAGAAACCACTTGCGGGCCTCGCGGTAGTTGTCGATGCCGTCCGGATTGACGTCCGGGTCGGGGCGTCCCTTGAAACGGATCGTGTCCGGGTCGGCGTGGATGTAGAACCGCCGGAACTGCACCCATTCGTCGCTGCGTCCGATCTTCTTGCCGAGAGTGTCGCCGGTGTACCAGAACAGCTCTGCATACTTCTCGTTGCGGGCGCACCCCTTCTTGAAGAACTTGATTCCCTCCTTGACCCAGTAATAGCGGTCGGCGACGGCGTCCCACTCGGCCGACACGTTGTAGGCCAGGTTCCATCCCTGGAAGTTCCAGACCTTCAGAAAGTGGGGCTGCAGCAGGATGATCGACTCGGTGGTGGCCCGCAGGGCGGCCCAGTCTTTGTTGCGCTGTTGCTCCTGGGCGTCCATCCACAATACGCTGGTGGCGATTCCGCGGAAGCCCAGCAGCAGCAGGTTCATCGTCGAGCTGGCCGGGTCGACGTTGCCGAGGTCCCCCTCCCCGAGCCCTTTTTCAGTGCGCAGCCGGGCCAGTTTTCCGCCGGGGCTGGCTTGCACTCCCTTTCCCGAAGCCGGCTCGGGAGGCGCCCCCAGCAGGATGATCGGAATGAACAGGGCGATAATTCCGCCCAGATACACCAGTTTGCGTTGCAGCGACGTGAGAGTGTTCATTTCGCTTCCAGCTCGCGCAGTCGAAGACTGAAATAACCGACAAGAATCCACGGAAGGCAAAAACCGACGGTCGTCATCAGGCTCGGGAGCGTCGCCTCGGCCCACGGGACATCGTACGCGTTGGCCACATACTCGGTCGTGTCGAACGATCCGAAATCGGGAAAGAGATGCTGTACGGCCCACAGCCCGTTGAGCTCGATGTTGTCGAGGGCCTTGATCATCCGATGCACGAACGATTCGCCCAGCTCGACGTTCGGGTTCATGTGAGTGGGAATCCGGTACAAGGAATCGAAGAGCCCCGTCCCGCTCATCTTGAGATTCGGGTTGTATCCCACCCGTCCGGTGACCAGCGACTCCAGAAACGCGTGCCACACCTTGCCGATGATGACGACAGACCCCGTCAGAATCGTGGCCACCGGGCCTTTCACGAAGCAGCCCGAGATCACCCCCAGCACGACCACCATGAACATCATCAGGCCGATGTTGAACAGGCACTTGAAGTAACTGGCGGCGAAGGACCGGTCGGGAAGACGGATGAACAGGTCGGGCCGGGCCATCCCCAGAAACTGGGCCGACGACAGGCACGCCACTTCGACCCGCAGCTTCCCGCCGTCGACCAGATCGGCCAGTTCGACGGTTTTGCCGTTCTTCGCCTCCAGCGTCTTGTTTCTTTCCTGAACGTCGTAAACGTTGCGGCGGAACTCATTGACTTCGAAGGGCGCGAGCGGCACCCGCAGGTCCTTCGATTCGTTCACCAGCTCGAACTGGCACCTGAGCTGCTTTTCGATATTCCCCTTAAACGTGCGGAACGACTGAAAACTCGACTCGAGCACCAGCCCCCCCTGTTGATTCAGCCGCGACAGGTCGACGTTCGAGAATTCCCAGACCGCACGGGCCTTGGTGTTCCCCTCGATGAAACTGCGGAACATGTTTTCGTCGCCCGTGTTCACTCCCTCCGTCAACTGCTTTCCCTGCTGGTCCCTGCTGCTCCCCTGATTGTCCACAAAGCTGATCTCGCCGTATACCGGGACCCGGGCCGTCAATTGCGATCCCTTCGCCTCGGGCAACTGGCGATTGATCCACACGAACCCCACGCCCCCCATCACCGCCAGCACCAGCCCTCCGATCGCGCTGTACCCCAGGATCCGCCCCAATACGATCTCGTGCCGGCGCACGGGCTTCGTGACCACCGTGTGCAGAGACCGGGCCTTGATGTCTTCCGGCAATCCCCAGCACGCCAGGAGCAGGGCCACCGGCAGAATCAGCCAACTGATCGTCTTGAGCACGAAGCTTACGTAATTCTTGACCTGCAAGTCGGCGTCGGCAGTGACGTCGGACAGAAACCAGCCGGCGAACAGAAACAGCACCGCAAACACGGCGAATACCCACAGCGTCTTCTTCCGCCAGGCCTCGCGAAACGTCAGTTGGGCCAGGGCCAGGCACCGCCGCGGAGAGGTCCCGAGCAGGTCGCGGACGCCCCCAAGAATTTGCACCACCACCTCCCACGGACCGGCCAACCCCAGCGCCAGAACCGAGGTGAGCAGCGCGGTCACGAAGACCACGATCAGGACCGCCGCCATGACGATTGCCCAGTGGGTCAAGCCGGCGGCAACGTCAAACGGCACCGGATTGAAATTCAGCATAAGCTACCCGGCAGAAATAAAGTCAGGAGAAAAACCGGAAAAAAGAAACGCGACCGCAGCCGGCGGTCAGTTCACGCCGGCCTTGACCGGCGCCGCCGGCGGCTTGCCGCCAGGCGAAGGGGGGACGTACCGCTGTCCGGGACGGGCCGCGCTTTCGCGGACCGTTTTCACGAACAGGTCTTCCAGGTTCGTCGTCGGATGGTCGACTTCCAGGACCCGCGCCCCGTGTTTCGCCAGCAGCGCCTCGACCTCTTTGACCACTCCCTCCGCGAGCCGCGACGTCTTGATCTGCGTCACCCCCTGGTCTTTCAACAGGTCCTGAACCTTCCCGAAGACCTTCAGCTCGCCTCCGTCCAGAATGGCAATCCGGTCGCACACGTCCTGCACGTCGGCCAGCAGGTGGCTGCACATCACCACCGTCTTCCCTTCCTCCCGGAGCTTCACGATCATGTCTTTCATGTCCCGCGAACCGATCGGATCGAGGCCGCTGGTCGGCTCGTCCAGGAGGATCAGGTCGGGCTCGTTGATGAGCGCCTGGGCCAGACCGATGCGGCGGGTCATTCCCTTCGAGTATTCCTTCAACTGCCGCCGGCGGGCGTTCGTCAGCCCCACCCGCTCGATGAGCTTCTTTGCCCGGTCGCGGCGGACGGAGGCCGACATGTTGAACAACCGGCCGTAGAAATCGAGGGTCTCTTCGGCGTTCAGGAACCGGTACAGGTACGATTCTTCGGGCAGATAGCCGATCCGTTCGTTTTTTGTCACGTCCGAGGCCGGTTTTCCGAGGATGGTGACTTCTCCGTCGGTGGGAAAGAGGAGCCCCAGAAGGAGCTTGAGCGTGGTCGTCTTGCCGGAACCGTTGGGCCCCAGGAGGCCGAAGACTTCGCCTTTCTGCACTTCCAGGCTGAGCGAATTGAGCGCCCGGACCTTTTTGCGCCCCCAGAAGTCGCGATAAATCTTCGTCAGGTTGCGGGTTTGAATGACGACTTCGTTGGCCATCGACGAATCCCCGGAAAAATGTGCGAGCGACGCGAAACTGGAAAAAAGACGAAAAGTCCCCAACGCGTTTACGCGGAAAGGGCTTTTCCCGTTGGCGGAAACCGGCCCGGGGGTTGAAATTTCAGGAGCGAGTCCGTTTCGCAAAAAGCACCCCGGCTGCCGCTGAGCAGCCGGGGTGCCGGAGTCGCGCTGACCCGGCACCGAAATCTCGCACCCGCTGACCGATAACGCCGGCCAAAAATCGAACCTCCACTGTAGAGCAGCCCCCCGGGGGATGCAATAGCCGCGGCCGCGCCCTTGACCCCCTCAGCCCATCCTTAACCCCTCCCCTTCCGG
>JBLMWR010001003.1:0-3618 GCA_050257335.1 Deltaproteobacteria bacterium
CCACCTCTTCGACCTGTACTGGCTGTGGGACTGGAACGCGCAGTTCCTTGGGCCGCACTTTGCCGGCGGAAACCGCCACACCGTCGCCAGCCGTTGGTTCGGCAACTTTCCCGTCCTCGACGGGACGTTCCGGCGCACCTGGCACGGGGAGGTGGAAGGGGGTTATCAGTTCGGAAACGACTTCGGGAAGGACGTCAGCGCCGGATTCCTCACCGCCGGGATGGGGCACACCTGGGACGACGCTCCCTGGCACCCGGACCTCTGGGTTTATTACGACTGGGCCTCCGGCAGCAACAATCTGAACGGAACGAGGACGAGCACGTTCAATCAGCAATACGGTCTGAATCATTTCTATCTGGGACAGATCGACAACATCGCCCGCCAGAACATCATCGACATCAACACCCGGCTTACCGTCCAGCCGCTCAGACAACTGGCGTTCCAGACGTGGTACCATTCGTTCCTGCTGCAGAACAGTCACGACGTCCTCTATACGGTGACCGGCGTGCCGTTCGGGAAGCCGAATACCGGATCCGACGTCGGGCGCGAGCTCGATCTCGTCGCCACCTACACGTTCAATCCGAATTTCAACGTGCAGGTCGGCTACATGTGGTTCTGGTACGGGACGTTCGTCGAGAACAACTTCCCGCGCGAAAAGGCCGAACAGCTTTACATCCAGACGACGATGAGCTATTGAATTTGTCGCGACGAAAAGATGGCCGGCGAGCGGGGAATGTCAGCGTCTCGCCGGATGGATTCCGGCCCACCATGCACCGCCACGTTCCTCCTGGCCCGCGCGGACATTTATTCGGTCTGACGCTGGGACTGCGGTTTGCGAAAGATCCGCTCAAGTTTCTCGACGACGTCGGCCACACGTTCGGCGACATCGCCTTTTTCCGCGTGGGGACCGTGCGGTGGTATTTCATCAATCACCCGGACCTGATTCGCGAAGTGCTCGTCACCCGGGGAAAGCAGTTCCACAAAGAGCCCCAGACGCTGAACGCCCTCCGCCAGGTCGACGGGGAAGGGCTGGTGGTGACTGAAGGAGAGAAGTGGTTGCGCCAGCGGCGGCTGCTGCAGCCCGCCTTTCACCCGCGGCGGATGGGGCGCTATGCCGACGCGATCGTCGATCGCACGCAGCGGATGCTTGCCCGCTGGCAGCCGGGGCAGACCCTGAACATGGTCGACGAGATGACCCACCTGACGTTGGAGATCATCGCCAAGGTCTTCTACGACACCGAGCTGACCGGCCAGGCGGCCCATCTGGGCGAGGCGGTGCGGGTTCTGTCGCAGACCTTCTACAACGAACTGACGGCGATCGTCCCGCTCCCGGACTGGCTTCCGCTGCCGTCCAAACGCCGCAAGAAATGGGCGATTCAGATGCTCGATTCGCTGATCCGCGGAATCATCCGCGAACGCCGCGCGTCGGGCGAGGACCGCGGCGATCTCCTCTCGATGCTGCTTCTGGCGGTGGACGAGGAGGGAGACGGGACGGGAATGTCTGACGAGCAGGCGCGCGACGAGGCGGTGACGATGTTCAACGCCGGCCACGACTCGACCGCCGCCGCGCTCGCCTGGATCTGGTATCTGGTAGGTAAGCATCCCGAGATTGAAGGGCGGCTCGTGGAAGAGACGCGCCACGTTCTCGGGAACCGGGTGGCGACCGCCGACGATCTGCCGAAGCTGCGTTACAGCGAAATGGTGGTCCGCGAGGCGCTGCGGCTGTACCCGCCGGTGTGGGCGCTGTTCGCCCGCATTCCAAACGACGACGTTGAACTGGCCGGCTACACGATCTCCGCCGGCAGCCGGGTGTCGATCTTTCCGTGGATGACGCAGCGCGACGCACGGTTTTTTGAGGACCCTGAAAAATTCGATCCCGAGCGGTTCGCTCCCGGCCGCGCCGAGAAGATTCCGCAATACGCCTGGATTCCGTTCGGCGCCGGGCCGCACATTTGCATCGGGCAGTCGCTGGCCCTGGGCGAGATGACGCTGATCGTCCCAACGATCCTGCAGAAGTACCAGTTGAGCTTCGCCCCCGATCAACCGCGCGAGGTCATCCCCGAGCCGCTCCTGGCGATCCGTCCCACCTGCGGGCTGCGGATGACGCTCGCGCCGCGTTCGTAGTACCGCGTTCAGGCGGGAAATCCGCACCCCCGCCTGAAGGCTCTACGACGAACCATTCCGCGATCCCCACGCTTGCGGCTTCGCCGCGTCGAGTGACTTTGAAGCGTCGATCGCCACTCACGAACCACCAGGTGCGATTCGCGATGAATACGTCCTTCGCGGCAGTTTGGGCTGGCTATTCCGCCGGCAGCGCGCGACAATCAGGGCGTACAACTCGCCGCCATGCTCCACTGCAAAGTTGGCCCCGGGAAGTATTCACCCGAGCCCACGACCGCTCGCACCGGCCGACTTTGCAGTCAGGAGTCCTGGCATGTCGATGCACCGCATGAAGTGCCGCAACGCGCAATGCTCTTTCGAAGGGATGATGGAAGCCACGTCGGACCGCCCGTACGTCAAAAAGTCTTTTCTCGACAAGGCGAAAGCCACCGCGAAGGCCAGGGGGATTGCCTCTGCTCCGGAAATCATGCAGGTCCGGTGTCCGAAGTGCGGGATGCGCTGGCGGACCAAGTCGGATCAGTTGCGATAGTCGCGCCGCTGAGACGAGTCAGCGTTGATCGCACCATCGACAGGCGGTGCTTCCGCGTCGCGGCATGAAGGCGTGACTACGAACTGCCGAAAACTTCCGCCGCGATCCCGCGCGCCCGAACTTTCGTGGCGATCGCCTCCAGCTCCTTTTCCGTCAGCGGCGTGACGAAACTCTCGGCCGGGGCGCGGGCGACGGTGTAGAGCTGCACCAGTTTCAGCTTGCCACCGGCGGAAACGATCTCCGAGAGCCTGTCGCAAAAGGCGCCGATTTCGGCTTCCGGAGGCGCGATGCCTTTGATCCGCATGAAGAGGCTCTGAATGACAAGCGGCCGCACTTTCGCCGCGGCGGTAATGTTGTCGAGCACGCACCGGAAGGGAACCTTCGTCCGTTCGACGAGCTGGTAATATTCATCGGTCCCGGCTTCGAGCTTGGCCCAGATTTCGCCGTTGTTCTCATCGAGCGTCGCCAACCCCCGCACGACCGCCGGCCTGTGGAACATGCTGGCGTTCGTGATGAGCACCATTTTGACGTCGGCCAGACCGTGCTGGCGCTTCAGCTCGGCGACCGCGGCGACGATTTCATCGAAATTACGGTACGTCGTCGGTTCGCCGTCTCCGGAGAAGGCGATGTCGTTGAGCCGGCGGCGTTCGAGCGGCACGTCGCGGAAGGGCTCGTCTTCGAAAAACGCTCCGCCGCCGACCAGCGACAGCATCAGATCGATTTCCGTCAGCAACCGCTCGGTCTCAACGAATTTCGTCTCGGCCTCGCTGCGGCGGTCGACCTGGCAGTAGATGCAATCGAAGTTGCAGACCTTATCGGGGTTGAGATTCACCCCGATCGAAATCCCGCGGCTGCGCCGCGACAGGACCGGGTACACAAACTTGTTTTCGCGCCAGTGCCGCGGGTGTTGTGCGTGAAGGGTTTGCCAGGGAGCGGACACGGGAGCGATTTCGGAATTGGGATTTCGG